>CAZHAI010000037.1:0-11669 GCA_964530645.1 uncultured Rikenella sp.
CTATCGCCGCCAGGACATTTGATCCGGGCCTGATACCGGCCATGAAGGTCATCGCTGCAGATCCGCGTTTCAGCGAGAAGGTGAGGCAGGAGGCAGTTGCGGGAGTAACTGTGGTTGAGAAGTACTATTCAGATCCTGTCAGGAACAGTGACCTGCTTCGTCTTCCGGGAATACCGGAGCGGACTGCTGCGGCCAGGGGAATATTGCTGAGCAGGAACAAGCCCCAGGAACAGGATTTAATCAAACTGCTGGGTGATCCCAACCCGGAGATCAGACGTACCGGCCTGCTGGCAGCAGGAAAATATGAACTGACCGGACTGAAGAACGAGGTAATGAAGGCGCTGGCCAACCCGGACACGGCACGCGAAGCCTATTATACGCTCAGACATTTCGGACCGGAGGTTTACGGGGAAATTATCGGAACTGCAATCAGGCAGGGAAACAGCGAAAGAGAGAACAGTATAATCATGAAGCTTCTTGACGCAATGCCTCTGACGGATGCACTGCCATGGCTCACCGGCTTCGTCGCCAAAGGCAATATGGGTGTCCGCCTGAAAGCTGCATGCAACCTCTGTGAGAGAGGATGGAAGCCACAGGGCAAACAGAAGCAGAGGATTGAAGATGCTGTAAGTGAGACCCTGCATACTATTGCGCGACTGATTGCCATGCAGATTGAAGCGGACAGGAACAAAAGCTTCCTTCTTTCAAATGCTCTGACAAATGAGAGACGCATGGGCTATGATTTCCTTTTCTGCCTCCTCTCGCTTCTGTCTGACAGAACTGCTGCCAAAGTCATCATGCCTGGCAGGGGGACCGAAGATCCATATCATGCAGGCGTTGCAGCCGAGGCAATTGATGCAGTGATTGATGACCCCATCAGGAGACCACTCAGGGCCCTGCTGGGCAACAACACCGACAGTGACAGGCTGGCGGAGCTCTCTCTCTGCTACCCTGTAAGGAGCTTTAAAGGCAGATCTCTCTCATCCTTCCTGCTTGCATCCGAGCAGAATATCACAGGGACATGGACAAAGGCATGCGCTCTCCACAGGGCAGCAACTGAAAGAAAGGGTCTTGACAGGGAACAGACAGTTTCATACCTCTTCAGTAACAGCCAGATACTTCAGGAGGAGAGCGCACTGGCCATACGGGCAATAAATACCGGTTGGTACAGGGAGACCGAAGCACGTCTGCAGGAGCCTGCGAGGAGCCGGATTGCATCAGTCATAAACGGTACAACCCCTCAGACTGAAATGATTTTTGAAAAGACAAGATTCCTGAGCCTCTGTTTCAACAATATTCCCGAGGACAAAATGATCTTACTGGCTTCAGGGATAAGCTACTCGGAGTCGTATGACGCTTCGGCCCTCCCCGGGGTTATATCATGGATCGTTCCGTCAGAAAACGTTAAGACAGGCCTCTATTCCCTGCCGGTAAGCGATATTGCCGGGTTTGTCTTTTACTATTCGGAATACACTGATATATTTGTGAATTATATGGATAATCAAAGGGGTTTGGTTAGAGCCGAAAAAAGTTAATTATGCCTGACAGGAATATTATTATCAGACCCAATCCCTTTCCCGGACTGAGAGCTTTCAGACCGGATGAAGGTCACCTGTTCTTTGGCCGCCTGGAGAGCACCCTGAAGGTGGTATCGCGGCTCAAGGAAAACAGGTTTGTTGCAGTACTTGGTGCCTCGGGCAGCGGTAAGTCATCACTTGTGATGTCAGGCGTTGTTCCTGCCCTGATCAGGGAGAACACTGAAGGCAAGAAATCATGGTCCTATCTTGTGTTCAGGCCTGCCCTCAATCCGATTGACCATCTTGCCACCGAACTTTCCACCCTTTCAGCCGGTGCCGGATTTACCCAGCTGACGGAGCTGAGTGTGGCTGCATCACTTCACAACAGGACAGAGGGACTCAATGATGTCATAAACCGGATAAGAAAAAATCTGCGTCAGCAGATTGTGATAGTAATTGATCAGTTTGAGGAGATTTTCCGGTTCAGCCCTGCAGCTGCAAGAGGTACTCCAGGAGATGATGTGACTGATTTCATTGACTTGATAGTCAATGCAGTACAGAAACCGGACCAGGGGCTTTACATTATCCTTACCCTGAGATCTGAATATGTATCTGAATGTGCCAGGTTCGAATCGCTGACCAACCTGATGAACAGCAGCAGTTATCTGTTGCCCCAGATTTCCCATGAACTGATGGGTTCAGTGATCGAAGAGCCGATAAAACTGTCGGGGGGAACCGTAGACAGGTCCCTTGTTAAGCTTATAATCAGTGATCTTGAAGATAAGCCCGGGCAGCTGCCGGTTTTGCAGCATCTGATGATGCGGATGTGGAACCACTGGAGCAGGCTTGGTGATATGAGCCGCCCGATAAGCATCTCAGATTATGAGGCAGTAGGGCAGTTAAAGGGCGCTATTTCACAACATGCCGGACAAGCACTGGAATCACTCGACGAAAACCACCGTTATGTTTGTTCACGCCTCTTCCGTACAATCACCACCCGTACTGACGACGGCAGGGAGCTTCGCAAGCCGGAGCGCATTTCAACGATCGCTGCACAGACTGGCTGCCCGGAACATGAAATCATTGGGGTGGCTGAGGTTTTCAGGGCTCCCGAGTACTCATTTCTGACCCCGTCCAAGGAGGTACCGCTGAACGGAGAGAGCATCCTTGACCTTACCCATGAGAGCATAATCAGGCTCTGGGGCACCATGCGAGGATGGATGGATGAGGAGGAGGCTTCAGTGAAGATCTACAGGCAACTGGCTGCCGCAGCGGAACAATACCAGGAGGGCAATGGCCGTCTGTGGACGGCCCCTGACTTGCTGCTCGCACTCAGATGGAGGCATGATAACCGCCCCACCCTGGCATGGGCGGCGAAGATTAATCCCGCATTCGAAAGAGCCATGCTCTTCCTGAAGAACTCCGAAGAGGAGTACATTGTCCGGGAGGAATACGACAGGAAAAGCGGAACAGAGACAGTAAGGAGATCGAGGCTTGTCGCCGGTATACTTGGACTGCTGGCCTTACTGACCCTCATAGCTCTGGGTGCAGTTTATTCCCTGAAAAACAGGGCAGAGAAACAGAAATCCATCGCCGTCCAGATGAAGGACGAAGCTGTTGCACTGAGCAACAGACTGAGTGACAGCCTCCAGGTGCTTGCCTCTGCGGTCAGAACGTCTGCCGGTTCGGCGGGAGATGAAGAAAAACCACAGGATGAAATCGTTCTGCAGGCTGAATTGAGAGCCAGAAATGCTGAGGCCAAGGTGAAGCTGCTTGACTCTCAGAGGGCAAATGCCCTGGAGAAGGTTTCCACAGTTAACAGGTACAGGATGCTGTCACAGGCTAAATCACTGGCGGTGAGATCGCTGAATCACACCGGAGACAAGGATCTCCAGATACTACTGGCATGGCAGGCATGGATCTTCAATGACAGACACTCAGGCCTTAAGGAGGATCCGGATGTCTTTGCAGGACTGTATGACATCTGCAGGAGATACGGAAACAGGTTCTGCACAAGGTTCACCCCTGATGGTGCGCAGTTTACTGCAATGACTGAAGGAGCTGAAGGCGAGTTCTTTACAGCAGACACAAAAGGGAGGGTTATGAGATGGAAGACGGACCAGCCCGCAAGAGGATTCAACCTCATCTGGTCGGGCAACAAACAAATCAGTTCAATGACACTCAGCCCTGACAACTCATGGCTGGCATGCGGAACAGAGAGTTCTGAAATATTGATGATACCCATTGATGAGGACTCAATCGGCTACCAGTTGCAGGACTCCTCCGGCACAATTACTGCCCTGCTGTTCCCTGAAGATGACAGGCTTTATTCTGCCTCTTCAGAAGGAGGGGTGAATGAATGGGATCTGAAAACCCGCAGAGGCAGGCACATTCTCAATGATGCCTCAGGAATAGCTTCAATTGAATTTTCAGGGGACAAATCGGTGCTGGCTGCTCTGACTGCAGATGGCAGGGTTCTCTGCTTTCAACCCGGAGCTGCCGGGCCATCAGAGCCACTTCAGACCAGAGGGAAAGTCATTACAGCTCACTGTTTTATCCCCGGGGGGAAACGTCTTGCAACAGGCGACAATACCGGTATAATTGATGTCTGGAACATCTCCACGGGAAAACAGGAAGCCAATGCTGAAGGGCATGGATCGGCTGTCAGGAGCATTGTCTTTGACAAAACGGACGGGCAGATGCTGACAGCTGATGCTTCCGGCGAAATTAGACTGTGGACAATGGCCAACCTGGCGCAGCCACCTGTTGTCTTCGCCGACGGTGAAAAAGATGTACTGCGGCTTGCCTTCAGCGACGGCGGAGATGCATTTATCTCAGCCACCAGCACAGACGTTATCAGGCGCCCGGCACATATGAGGTGTATGACCGACGGCTTATGCGACAAGGTGACAAGGAATCTCACTGAACAGGAGTGGACCGCTTTCGTCGGACAGGATATTGAATACGAACCCACCTGCCCCAACAGGGAATACCGGATACGGGTAAGGGAGATCAGGGGAGCACGCTGATTCAAACAATCAGACAGCTGTTGTGTTATAGTGTCACGATTGCTTTCCTTGCGGGGAAATGCCTATTTTTGCTGTCTGTAAATTTTAAATTGCCAAGTGACTGAATGAAAGAAAACAGAGTATTGCTGATGATCCTCGACGGTTGGGGAATGGGTGACGGAACAAAGAGTGATGTGATTAGCTCCACCGGCACTCCAAATATTGATGCACTGAAAAAGACATATCCCTCATCCTTCCTCCTCACTTCAGGTGAGGATGTGGGCCTGCCGGAGGGGCAAATGGGCAACTCGGAAGTCGGTCACCTGAATATCGGGGCAGGACGAGTGGTTTACCAGGACCTTGTAAAGATAAACAAGGCTTGCCGCACAGGCGAGATCCGGTCAAATGAGACGCTCCGCCAGGCTTTCACCTATGCCCGGGACAAGGGTGTGAAAGTGCATTTCATGGGCCTTCTCTCAGACGGCGGAGTCCACTCTCTCGACAGCCATCTTTATGCCCTCTGTGACATGACGATGGAATTCGGGCTGAAGGATGTCTTCATTCACGGCTTCGGTGACGGACGCGACACTGATCCGAAGAGCGGAAAAGGATACATGACAGCCCTGCTCAGCCATCTCGAAAAGAGCAACGGCCGGGTTGCCTCGTTTATTGGCCGGTACTATGCAATGGACCGCGACAAGAGGTGGGAGCGGATCAGGGAAGCCTATGACATGCTTGTCCGCGGAAAGGGCACACTGACAACCGATATCCTCCGGTCGATGGAGGAGTCTTATGACGCAGGAGTGACAGATGAGTTCATGAAACCGTTGGTTGTCACCGGCGCCAATGGCAAGCCACTGGCAACAATCAGTGAAGGAGATGTTGTCATATTCATCAACTTCAGGAACGACAGGGCCCGGGAGTTGACAGTGGTCCTGACACAGCAGGATATGCCCGAGGCGGATATGAAGACAATCCCTCTTCATTATCTCACAATGACACCTTACGATGACAAGTTCACGGGCCTTCATATAATCTTCCCCAAGGATAATGTAAACAGGACCCTCGGAGAGATCCTTTCCGAAGCGGGTAAAAAGCAGCTTCGCATCGCCGAGACTGAGAAATATGCACATGTAACCTTCTTCTTCTCCGGCGGACGCGAGAAGGAGTTTCCCGGAGAGGAGAGAATCCTGATCCCTTCGCCCAAGGTTGCAACCTATGATCTGCAGCCCGAGATGAGCGCCTTCCAGGTAAGGGATGCAATCATCAGAGAGCTTGAAAAACAGAAACATGACTTCATCTGCCTCAATTTTGCCAATGGCGATATGGTTGGCCATACGGGGGTATATCAGGCAATTCAGAAAGCTGTCAGGACGGTTGACCAGTGTGCCGGTGATGTTGCCAGGGCTGCAGTTGCAAACGGGTATGAGGTGATAATCATTGCCGATCACGGTAACGCTGATTATGCAGTTAATCCTGACGGTTCACCCAATACCGCCCATTCACTCAACCCGGTGCCTCTCTACCTTATCAGTAAAAGGTACAGCAGTGTCAGGGATGGAATCCTTGCAGACGTTGCTCCCACAGTTCTGACAATGCTTGGTATCCCGGCACCGCCGGAGATGACAGGCAAATCACTTGTGTAAGGCAGACGATGCTCCAGATAGAGGACACCATAGTATCCCTTGCACTCATTGAGAAGAAATTTTCATGTGATCTCTCTGCCTGCAAGGGAAGTTGTTGTCGCTACGGCGATACCGGGGCTCCCCTGACTGCGGAGGAGGCATCGTCACTTGAGAGGATTTTTCCTGAGGTAAGGCCCTTTCTGCGCCCTGAAGGTATAAGGGCAATAGAGAAAACGGGGACCAGCGTGACGGATATTGAGGGTGAACTTGTCACACCTCTTATCAACAATGCGGAGTGCGCATATACGGTCATGGAGGGTGACGTTTACAAATGCGGGATTGAAACGGCATTCATTGCAGGTGCAGTCGGTTTCCGGAAACCGCTTTCATGTCACCTCTTTCCCGTAAGGGTAAAACAGTACAGCAGCTTCAGGGCTGTAAACTACGAGGAGTGGTCAATATGCCAGCCTGGTGTTGCATGTGGTATGAAACAGGACACGGACCTCTATGTTTTTCTGCGCGAGCCGCTTATCAGGGCATTCGGGCAGGAATGGTATGACAGCCTGACGTGGGCAGCGGGAGAATATGATAAACACTATGATAATGGAAAGCATTAAGAACTACATCGAATCAAACAGGGAGAGATTCCTTGAGGAACTGTTCGGCCTGATCAGGATTCCGTCAGTCAGCGCCAATGAAGCCAACAAGGCCGATATGGTCAGGGCGGCAGAATACATCCGCGACCTGATGAAAGGTAACGGTGCAGACCGTGCCGAGGTCTATGCCACACCGGGTAATCCGATAGTGTACGGAGAGAAGATTATTAATCCGTCTCTGCCGACGATACTTGTCTATGGCCATTATGACGTCATGCCTGCCGAACCGCTGGAGAAATGGACTTCACCGGCTTTCGAGCCGGAGATCCGTGATGGCAAGATCTGGGCCAGAGGGGCTGATGACGACAAGGGACAGCTTTTCATGCACCTGAAGGCCTTCGAGATGATGATTGCAACAGGCACCTTGCCGTGTAATGTCAAGTTCATGATCGAGGGCGAGGAGGAAGCCGGATCAGCAAGCATCGCCGGATTCTGTTCGGAATACCGCGAGATGCTTCGTTCTGACGTGATACTTGTTTCCGACACTACAATGATTTCATCCGAGATCCCCTCTGTCACCTCAGGCCTGCGAGGACTCTCGTACATCCAGATTGAAGTCAGTGGTCCGGACCGCGATCTCCATTCGGGTATTTACGGGGGTGCTGTGGTGAACCCGTGCAATGCAATCTGTGATATCATCTCCAGGCTGAAGGACAGTGACGGACGAGTCACGATACCTGGCTTTTATGATACCGTTTCCGTACCTACCGATGCGGAGAGGGCAAAAATGGCGGAGAGACCTTTTAATCCGGAGGCATATAAGAAATCCGTAGGTGTTGATGCCCTTGCAGGCGAAAAGGGATTTACAACGCTTGAGAGTGTGGGGATTCGTCCCTCCCTCGACGTGAACGGTATCTGGGGAGGCTATACAGGAGAGGGCGCCAAGACAATCCTCCCCTCGAAGGCATCTGCCAAGATCTCGATGAGGCTTGTACCTTACCAGAAGGCAGAAGACATTGCAAAGCTTGCAATTGATTATATCAGGTCAATTGCCCCTGAGGGAGTGAAGGTGACAGCAGAATACCTCCATGGCGGAGAGGCTTATGTCAGCCCGCTGGATACACCGGAATACCTTGCTGCAGAGATGGCTTACGAAGAGATATTCGGCAAGAAACCCATACCGGTTCGAAGCGGCGGGAGCATCCCGATTATCTCTACCTTCGAGAAGATACTAGGTGTAAAATCGATACTGATGGGATTCGGGCTGGAGTCAGACGCCATTCACTCGCCAAACGAAAACTATCCCCTCGAGAACCTGTTTGCAGGGATGAGGGCTATTCCGCTTTATTTCAAGTATTATACGGAGCTCAGGAGGCCTGTCTGACAGAATCGTCAGTCGATTTTAAGCTTCAGCAGTTCCACCTTGGTGGATGAGCTTTTGAGCACGGTGAAGAGGTTGCGGCCCACGCGGATCTTCTCCTGCTGCTTTGGAATATTCCCATGGGCAAACAGGATCAGGCCTGCCAGGGTGGTGTACTCATCGCTCTCAGGCAGGCCAAGGTCATACTCTTCATTCAGATAGTCAATATCGAGGCGTCCTGAGAGCACAAACTCCTTTTCGGCGAGCTTCTTCTCCACAAGGTCACTTGTGTCATGCTCGTCCTCTATGTCACCGACAATCTCCTCAAGCACATCCTCAATCGTGATCACGCCGGCTGTTCCTCCGAATTCATCAACAACCAGGGCAATACTTTTTTTGGCATCGGACAGCATCCTGAGTATCTTGTTTGCTGTCATCGTCTCAGGTACGACGGGGAGCTTGCGCATCCCTGTTGCAATGTCAGTGGGACCGTGCAGGATGTCCTTCAGCTCATAATAACCTGCCATGTTGTCAATACTGTCCCTGTAAAGAAGGATCTTCGAATGGCCCGATTCGATGAACTGCTGTCTCAGTTCGTCTGTCGACGAATCAAGTGACAGGGCCACTATCTCTGTCCGCGGCACCATGCACTCGCGAGCCTTCACAGAGGAAAAGTCAAGGGCATTCTGGAATATCTTCAGGCTGCTGTGTTCCTCCTGCTTCTCCTCCTCAGTCTCCACCAGGTCATTGACGAAGTGATCAAGGTCAATGCGAGTGAAGATGCGGTTCTCCTGTTCTTTTGTCTTCGTTTTTATACCAAAAAAGAGCCTCATTATCACATTGGCCAGCCAGAGTGTAAACTTGCTGACGGGATAAAAGAGGAAATAGAAAATGGCAGTGGGAACGGCCAGCAGGCTGAGAAAGAAGTTCGGGCTGATCCTGACAATGGATTTGGGAAGAAAGTCCGCAAAGACGAGGATGATTATTGTGGTGATCACCGTCTGGATTATGAAGATGATGACCTCCGACGGTATCATGTTCATAAGCCATGCTTCAATAAGGTCAGCGGCCAGCATACTGAATATAACAGTGGCAATGTTGACCCCGATGAGCATTGTTGAGATGTAGAGGCCTGGATTACGGGTGAACAGGGCAATTATCCCCGAACCGAATTGTCCCTGCTTGCGGTCCAGCTCAATGCGAAGCTTGTTCGAGGCGATGAAAGAGAGCTCCATAGCCGAAAAGAAAGCGGCAAGAAGTATGGCAAAAGGAATGATTACGAGCGGGTTCATGACCCAAATTTACAGCTTTTTTCGCTGTGAGTCACGGAGCCAGGCCAAAACAAAGGCTGCAGCAGACATCACATAAAAGAGCCAGGCACGGCCGAAACCGTTTGTGAGAGTCTCACGGATGGCTATGCCGAGACACATCAGACCCAGCAGGATCCAGATGATCTCAATCAGCAGGAGCGACTTTTTGTTCATCTCTGATATAAATTGTACCGGTTACGTTCTTGATAGTCCAGTTGGAAAAGCGTGAGTCTGAGTCAAATCCCGTACCCATAACTACCTGATCATCATGGGTGAACCTGACGAAACGGTCAGACCAGATCTTATCCCTTGGCTGACTCCAGAAAAGGAGTTCAGTCTCCAGTATCTCCCCCTTGTCGCTAACGGCAACAACACTGTCACGCAGTTCCCATACCTCATCCTTCTCAGTGTAACGGGCATATTTTGAGGTTATGCTTCCCTGAGGCTTATCCTGCTTGTCATAGAAGAGCACTGTCAGTCCCTCCGGAAAGAGGGTGTGAGGTGTCTCAACTTCAGAGAACTGCTGTATCAAAGGTGTCCGAACCAGCATGGTGACTTTCCCGGAGTCGGTGTACATTGTCTCCACATCCCTGGCTGAGGAGGTGGGAAGGCCCTTTATCTGCAGGTCCTTTACCTCCACTTCCTTCCGGTCACATGATGAAATGAAAGCAGTCCCGGTAACCAGGACTGCCATTATTATGCTGTATTTTCTGCGGGGATTCACCGCCTATTCTTTTCTGAACCTGATTGTGGTGGATTCGTTTACCCAGCCACCGACGTAATAGGAAACACCCTCCTCGACAAGACTCCTGAAGAAGGCCTCTTCCTTGGTGGGGAAAAGCCTTGAGTAGACCGCGATGCGTTCGTCTATCTGCTCCTTGAGTGTCGGATCGGTATTTCTTGCCCGGGCAAGGTAGTCAACAACAACCCAGTATACTGTCTGGTTTTCAAATGGCTCACCTATCCTGGCTCCGGCATATGACTCAGCAATTATGAAGAGGGCATATCCGTTTGTGGGATCGAG
The DNA here is from genome assembly GCA_964530645.1 of uncultured Rikenella sp. Taxonomy (GTDB): domain Bacteria; phylum Bacteroidota; class Bacteroidia; order Bacteroidales; family VadinHA17; genus SR-FBR-E99. The sequence goes on from CAZHAI010000037.1 coordinate 10,441, forward strand.
AGAATAGGCAGCTTTTGCAAAATCACGGGCAGCCTGCTTGCTGTCAGATGCCATTTCAAGGGTGGCAAGCTTTGTAAGAAGGCCTGACTTGACAAGGTTGTCCTTTTCAAGCTCAATGGCTTCCGTATAATATTTTTCAGCTTCGTTGTACTTCTTCCTGGCTACGTTCATCTCAGCCAGCTGTGCTGCAGAGGCAGCGCTGGGATCAGACTTGTACAGGTTGGTCGAAGCCTTGTAATAGAGCTCTGACTCCTTGCATCCCGTTTCAGTCAGGAGAGAAAGCACCTTCTTGAGCATGGCAGTGTCAGAAGGGTTGCTGTCAACGCCTGCCGTGAAGAGATGCTCTATATTCTCGCATGAAGCGGCGCCACTGGATCTGAAGACAGCATCAATGTTCTTTCTGGCTTCGTTATAACGGTTGTCATCCGGCTTACGGGAGAGCTGGGTGTCAACCACCTTCATCGACTGAGAGTATGCTGTGATCACTTCAGGAGCCTCAATGAGCTTGAGTGAGTAGCACTTGGCCGTTATGGCCATAAACAGGCTTGAATATGTATGGTCAAAACTCTGCGGGGAGCTCTCCATCACTCCCTTGATAAGATCATAGCACTGCTTTGCATAGACGGGATCATTTCCTCCGAACTCATAAAGAGCAAAGGCCTTCCGGAGACTGTTCGCCGGTCCCTCGTTGAAGTATTTTGTGCGCTGATCCAGGATCATCAGCACAGTGTCAATGTAGGCTTTGTTGCCGGTCTTCCTGAAAAACTCCTTGAACATGGCCTCGCCCTTGATGTAAGTGTTCTTTGATGACCCGGGGCACTCCATAAACACAGGTCTCCAGAACTGCAGGGCCATGTTGAAGTCCTTGTTCTCGTAGTAGGTTGAATATAAGGATGTGTTACGGAGGCACCTGGTACTGTCCTCGCCTCTTCCGAACGGTGTGCCCGTTTCAACACCCTTCTGAGCCTGCAAGGCCAATGTTAATACTGACAGAAGCAATCCGGTTAAAATCGTGCTTGTTGTTCTTTTCATCTCTTTTTTGTTCTTTTTTTAATCATACTGCCTTTTCAGGAACCAGTAATCATAAAGATTCAGACTGGCTCCGACCGAAATCCTTTTCTCGCCGGGGATTTCACTGTCGCTTTTCCCCCTGGTTGACAGATCCACCACAAGTGAGATCCTGGATCTCGATCTTCTCATTGGTATACCTGTTCCAAAAGTTATGCCGT
>CAZHAI010000038.1:0-11661 GCA_964530645.1 uncultured Rikenella sp.
TGCCGACTGCCGACTGCCGACTTATTTAATCCCTTCCATCGCTTTCTTTACGTTATCAGCCCCCATCTTATCCACCTTCCGGTCATAGGTCATCAGACCGTTTGTCTCTGTCTCAACATCGGTGGTCTGGGTGTAGACCGAGGCGCTGAGACCCTTCTCTGCCACCATCAATCTTACCAGGGCATAGAAATCTTCATACTTTTTCAGAAGTGCCGTGCTGTCGCCCATCTTCTCATAACCCCAGTTCTTCTGTTCCCATGTGTGCCCCTGCACGGGTAACCCCAGGCCGCCGAACTCACCAAGGACAATGGCTCTCTCCTTCTCAGGTTCCGGTGATACAGGCTCCGGATAGTTATGAATATCAAGTATATGCCCGGTCCCGCGGTCGGTCCACCCCGATGTGCTGTTAACAAGCCTTGTGGTGTCAAGGGCGGCCACATAGTTTGTCACTCCGGGAGTGTCATACTGTCCCCATCCTTCATTGTAGACAACCCACATTACGATTGAAGGATTGTTGTACTTCGTCTCAATCAGCCTTGTCAGCTCCGTCATGAAGAGCGCGGAGTCGGAAGGACTCTTTGTGATATCGGGTTTATCTCCCCAGATGTAGTCATCGCCGCTGGGCATGTCCTGCCAGACAAGCATGCCCATACGGTCAGTATGGTAATAATACCTCCTGTTTTCAACCTTGACATGTTTTCGAAGCATGTTGAAGCCCATCTTCTTAAGCATTTCAATATCATACTTCATTGCCTCGTCTGATGGCGGGGTGTAGAGGCCGTCCGGCCAGAACCCCTGATCCAGCGGACCGTTCTGCCATACGAACTTGTTATTGAGCATGATACGCGTGAAGCCGTCTTCATCAACCCCCAGCGATATTTTCCTCATCCCCGCGTACGACTTCACCTCGTCGGTTACAATGCCACCTGTGACAAGCCTCACATCCAGATCATAGAGGTAAGGGTCATCGGGACTCCACAGCCGGGCATCGGGTACAGGCAGCGGAAGCACTGTTCCTGTCATTCCTGACGCTACAGCCACCGTCTTGCCATCCGCCGTGAGGGTCAACTCGGCCAGTGAGGGAGCCATGTCTACAGGCGGACATCCCTCCGGTCCCTGGCACCGTTCCTCGATGACGGTAACATTGAGAATTCCTCTGTCAATATCAGGCACAATCCGCAGATCACCTATCCAGGTTTTTTCAACCGGCTCTATCCAGACACTCTGCCATATACCGCTTGTGGGCGTATACCATATGCCTCCCGGCTTCCTGACCTGCTTGCCTCTCGGCTGCCTGCTGCTGTCAGTGGGATCTGTAACCTTCACTACGATGGAGTGTTTCTTAACGTCAGACAGGTAAGCGGTGATATTGCATGAGAACGGGTCATAGCCGCCACGATGGCTGAGAGCAAAATTATCATCTATCCAGACAGTGGTTTCCCAGTCAGAGGCTTCGAAGTTGAGAATCAATTGTTTCTCCTTCCAGCTTTTGGGGACGACGAATTCACTCGTATACCACAGCGCCAGTGAATCTGTTATACGTGCCTTCACTCCGGAGAGGGCTGACTCGACAGGGTAGGGGACCAGTATCTTCCCCTGAGGTTCAGGGCGTTCTTCCTCCTTCCCGCAGATGGCATAGTCCCACATGCCGTTAAGGCTCATCCATTCGGCTCTCTCAAGCCCGGGCCTGGGATATTCCGGCCACGGTGCGGCGGGGTCAAGGGTCTCACCCCAGACTGTGAAAAGAGGATTTTCTGCAGGTTTCCACTCAGGGCTCTTTTCCCTTGTGCAAAATGACATCACTCCGGCTGTGACGATGAGAACCGGAATCAGAACGGACTTCATATCTTGATAGTTTTGGGGATCAGCCGAGCTTCATCTTTTCGACCTCTTCCATGTTGCGTTCATTGTAAGCAATCTTGCCCATCGGTGTGTAGAGCCAGTCAATGAGATCCTGGTATTTCTCCGTGATCTTGCCTCTTACGATCTTCATAGTGGAATTCATCATTCCGTTGCTTTCATTGAAGCTCTCGTCAAGCACACCCAGTGCAACAGGCAGCCAGCGATGCGGAAACATGTGGCCGTATTTGCCGTTTATGCGGTATTCATTGACCTCATTCTCAATGAGGTTGAGAACTGCCCTCTTACCCTCCTCGGTGGTTGCCGTCATGTTGCGGTCCTCCAGGTAAAGCTTCAGGGCATGCTGGTTGGGGACAATCAGAGCCACGGTGTAGGGTTTCTGATTGTTATAGAGCATACACTGATCAATGTACCTGGACTGTTCGCTGATGGCCTCTTCTATTCCCTCCGGACTGAACTTTTCTCCGTCGTCAGCTATCAGCAGGCTCTTGAATCGTCCCATAACATAGAGGAATCCGTCTTCTGACATGTAACCCATGTCGCCCGTGTAGAGCCAACCGTCACGGATAGCGTCCCTTGTGGCGGTTTCGTTCTTCCAGTAACCGAACATGACGTTTCCGCCGCGTATCGTTATTTCACCCTTCTGCCCTGCCGGCAGCTCGTTGCCGTCATCATCGGTAATCTTCAGGTCCATGTTATTCACAAGGAAACCTGATGATCCCAGTTTATGTCTTTTAGCAGAGTTTGAGGAAATTATCGGTGACGCTTCAGAGAGGCCATAGCCCTGGTACATGGGCACCCCGATTGCATAGAAGAATCGCTGCAGCTCGATGTCGAGCAACGCTCCCCCGCCAATAAAGAAGTCGAGCTCCCCTCCGAATGCCTCTCTTACCTTGCTGAATAGGATCCTGTCGAAAAGCCTGAGAAGCGGTCTCTTGAGCTTCTGAATCCCCTGCCCCTTGTTGTATCCCTCCTTGTTGTATGAATAAGCCGTCTTAAGGGCGAAGTCGAAGAGTGTTTCGGTCATCTTCCCCTTTTCCTTGATTCCCTTTTCGATGTTTTTGCGGAAGTTCTTGGCAAGCGCCGGGACACTCATCAGGAGGTTAGGCTTTATCTCCTTCATGCAGATTGGGATGTTGCGCAACGTCTCCATGGGTGTCTTGCCCACCTTCACTGACGCAATGCTTGCTCCCTTGCCCATGAAGGCATATATCCCTGCGGTATGGGCAAATGAATGGTCCCATGGCAGTATGAGAAGAGTCTTGTAATGCTGGGGGATGTCCATCAGGCTGTATGACTGGTATACGTTTGTCACGTAGTTGCCATGGGTCAGGATGATCCCTTTGGGATCGGCAGTGGTGCCTGATGTATAGCATATATTTGCGTAATCGGAAGGTAAAATGGCGGTTGTATATTCCTCGAAACTCTTCCTGTTGGCAGGGTTTTCAAGCCATTCGCGTCCTATCTTCCTTACTTCGTTGATATGTATCTGCCCGTCGGAGTACTCTTCCCTGGGGTCCATGAATATAACCTTTACCAGGTCCGGACACCTGTCGATAACCTCCAGAATCTTCGGAGCCTGTGTGCTTGAGGTGATCACCATCTTTGATCCTGAGTGGGTGAGACGGAACCTGATCTCCTCAGGGTTCAGCTTGATTGAAAGAGGAACATTCACGGCGCCTGCATAGAGAATGCCCAGCTCGCCAATGACCCAGCTGTTTCGTCCGTCAGCAAGAAGGCTGACACGGTCACCCTTCTTTATTCCCAGTTGCATCAGGCCGGCACCGAACTCGTGTACCTGCCGCCTTGTCTCCTGGTAAGTCGTTCCTTCATACTTCTCCTGCAACTTCTCCCACAGATAGATGTTGGATGCATATTTTTCAACATTTTCTTCGAAGAATCGGATAAGTGACTTCATGATACAGTTTCTTTTTAAAGGGTTTGAAAATCGCGATCTAATATAGAAAAGAATTGGCTTGAATGGCTGTGGTTCGGAATATTCATTGCATTTTTACGAAGGAATCTGTACCTTTATCATTCAAAATCGTGAAAAACTGTCCTTTATGAAGAGATTATCACTCGTTTTCCTTGCAGCAGTACTTCTTCTGACTCCCTCATGTGATTTCATGAAAAGCATCAATCCGTTCGGGAAGAAGGCCAGGGAGACCGAAGCGCTCAGACAGCAACAGGAGGCATTCCGCATTGCTGACTCCATCAGGGTTGTCAACGAGAAGCAGGCTGAGGCAGAACGTGCCCGCCAGGCTGAACTTGCCGGCGAGGCTGAAGAACAGGTCAGCATGATGACAGGTTACCATGTCATTGTTGGCAGTTTTCTTACTCCCTCATATGCCAATGCATGGCTTGAGCATATCAAAAGCTTCGGTTATGATGCCAGGATTATTGACATGAACGGCGGAAAGTGGCAGCTTGTATCCGCAAGCTCATTCCCCGACCTGCATGCAGCATGGAATTCACTTGGAAGCATTCAGGACAAGATAAACGGAGAAGCCTGGATCTTCAGGAAAGACTGAGGACTACCTGTAAATTGTGGCTGACCTGTCAGGCCCCACTGAAACGATTGTGACGGGTACTCCGGTCTCCTTTTCGATGTATTGTATATACTCCTTCAGTTCCAGCGGCAGGTCTTCCCAGCTCCTGCATCCTGTTATGTCACTCTGCCAGCCTTTGAATGTGAGATAGTTGAGCCCTTCAATGTCATTCAGGCAGTATGGAAGTTCCGTCTGTTCCTTCCCACCGACTGTATATGATTTGCAGATTCTGACTTCGCTGAACCCGGAAAGCACGTCGGCTTTCATCATGAACAGCCTTGTCACCCCGTTGACCAGTATCGCATATTTCAACGCCGGCAGGTCAAGCCATCCGCAGCGGCGCGAACGGCCCGTGGTGGCCCCGTATTCGTTGCCGCGGTCACGCATCATCTGACCGTAAGCATCATCCAGCTCGGTAGGGAAGGGGCCGCTGCCCACCCTGGTACAATAAGCCTTGAATATGCCAAACACCTCACCGGTCCGCCCCGGCGCTACTCCCAGACCTGTGCAGGCTCCCGCCGCCACAGTGTTTGAGGAGGTCACAAATGGATATGTTCCGAAATCGATGTCAAGCATCGTCCCCTGGGCACCCTCGGCAAGTACCCTCTTTCCGGAATGCAGAGCCCTGTCAATATAATAGTCTGCATTGACAGTAGTGAACCCTTTGAGAAAATCCACCGATTCAAACCATTCCCTCTCCAATGCCCTGAGATCATTGCTGTAGCCGTACCCCTCGAGCAACCTGAGGTGCTCCTTTACGCGTGCATTGTAGATTTCCCTGAAGTCCTTCCTGAAAAGATCACCTACCCTGAGTCCGTTGCGCGAGGCCTTGTCAGTATAAGCCGGGCCAATACCCCTTAGCGTTGAGCCTATCTTTGCATCGCCCAGTGATGCTTCATGTGCGGCATCGAGGAGCTTGTGAGTGGGCATGATCATATGCGCTTTCAAAGAGATGAGGAGTCTCTCGCGGACAGAGGCGATATCTATGCCAAGACTCTCGACTTCGAGGCGGAAAACAACCGGGTCAACAACCAGACCGTTGCCGATTATGTTAATCTTATCCTCATGAAAAATCCCTGAGGGTATCAGGTGCAGCACATGCTTTGCCCCGTGAAACTCAATTGTGTGACCGGCGTTCGGTCCGCCCTGGAACCTCGCTACGATTTCATAATGAGGGGTTAGTGCGTCCACAATTTTTCCCTTACCCTCGTCTCCCCACTGGAGGCCCAGTAAAATGTCAATCTTCATTTGTTCAGAAAATCCTGATAAGACAAAATCAGGTTCGAATTTACGAAAAAAATCCTCCTCGGTGGCAAGAAAACGGCAATTGTTAACAAATAGGGGACAGGCTGACGATGGTGCCCGTGACAGGTCACTTCAACCGCGCTCCTTCTCCTGGATGCCGTAAACGTACAGAGCATAATGATGCAGGGCAAATGAGTTTTCTTCGCAGGCACTCCTTATGATGTCATTTATCCTTGGATCACTGAATTCGATTACTTTGCCTGACAGTGTGTCAATAAGATGGTCATGTTGCCCTGAACGGTATGTCTTTTCATACTGTGCCTGGTTGCGGCCGAACTTATGCCTTGTGACAAGCTTGCAGTCAATAAGCAGGTCAATTGTGTTGTAAAGTGTGGCCCTTGAGACGCGGTAGTTCTTGATATTCATGAAGTTGAAGAGCGACTCAATGTCGAAGTGCCCGTCTCTCGAATAGATTTCGTCAAGGATGGCATACCGTTCAGGTGTCTTCCTCAGGGAATGAGAGACCAGGTATTCCGTGAAGACCTGCCTGACCACCGACCTTGCATCATCGTTTGACATTTACCCTCCTCCTTAACCTTGTAATCAATTCTTATTCTATGAATTCCTCAATCCTCTTCACGCTGTTGATACCCTTTATGTTGGAGAGTTGCATGATGAGGTTGTTCAGGTCACGTGTGTGATGGACGTACAGGTCAATTGTCCCCTCGAAGATGCCGTCATAAACTGATACGTTTATGTTGCGGATATTGACATTCAATTCCTTTGAGATAATTGTGGTCACCTCGCTCACAAGAGCCATCCTGTCAATTCCGTTAATGCTTATTCGCGCCAGGAAGGAGGCAAGCTTGTGAATGGTCCACCTGACCGGTATGATCCTGTTGCCCTCACTTGACATCAGCTTGACTGCCATCGGGCATTTGGGCTTGTGAACTATGATCGAGTTTGCATGATCAACATAACCTACCACCTCATCTCCGGGAATAGGCTGACAACAGCTGGCAATTACATATGAGTTTCCAGTATTGTCAACATTTTCACGAAGCAGATAAGGATGGCTCTTGTCTATAGTCTCGGGCACGGGAGGAATCTCCTTTGTTCCTGAACCCTTTCGTGTCACACCTCCGATTGCAAGCCTCCAGTATTTGCGCAGGCTCCCTTCAGGCGCTTTCTTCAGTATCTTCCGGAGTTCATCCAGGTTGATCAGTCCCAGCCCGATACGCGAATAAAGTTCATCCTTATTGAGAATCTCGTAGTTATCCAGAAGCTTCTTTATAATGTCAGAGTTGGGGATAATGCCAAGCTCACTCAACCTGCTCTCGAGCATCTCCATGCCTTTCTGGATCCGGTCAGTTGACTGATCACGAAGTGCATCCTTTATTGCGTTTTTTCCCTTCGGGGTATGTGCATATTCAAGCCATTCCTTTTCTGGCCTGGCAATATTCGAGGTAATTATCTCAACCTGGTCACCGCTCTGCAGCGTCGTTGACAGAGGAGAGAGCTTATAGTTGACCTTGGCCCCGATTGCATGATTTCCGATGTCCGTATGGATCTCATACGCAAAGTCGAGAGCTGAAGCCCCCTTGGGCAGATTGACAAGCAGTCCCTTGGGAGTGAAAACCATTATTTCGGAGGAAAAGAGACTCATCTTGAACTCGTCCAGGAAGGTGAGAGGATCGGACATCGGGTTGGCAAGCATCTCCCTGATGTGCTTCAGCCATTTGTCCAGTTCGTTCTCCGTCTGCGAGATGTCACCCTTGTACTTCCAGTGTGCTGCAAACCCTCTTTCGGCGATGTCATCCATCCGCTGGCTGCGGATCTGCACCTCTACCCAGCGTCCTTCCGGCCCCATTACGGTAAGGTGCAGAGCCTCATATCCGTTTTGCTTCGGCCTGCTGATCCAGTCTCTGAGTCTGTCAGGCTTTGGGGTGTAAATATCAGTGATAAGCGAATAAATCTGCCAGCACTGTGCCCTCTCGCTCATCTCCGGTCCGGGCTCGAAGACAATCCTCACTGCGAGAAGGTCATACACCTCTTCAAAAGGGACATTTTTCGACTGCATCTTCTTCCATATGGAATAGATCGACTTGAAGCGGCCGGAAATATCAAATATTATATTGTTGTTGTTCAGCTCCTCAATAATGGGCAGGCTGAATCTGTTAATGAGTGCAAGGTTCTTCTTCTCATCCAGTTTGACTTTTCGGGTGATCTCATCGTAGATTCTGGGGTGCCTGAACTTGAAGCTGAGGTCTTCAAGCTCCGTCTTGATTGCAAAGAGTCCCAGCCGGTGAGCCAGGGGAGCATACAGATATACTGTCTCACCTGCTATCTTCATCCGCTTGTGCTCGGGCATCGAGTCAAGGGTGCGCATGTTGTGCAGCCTGTCAGCGATCTTCACAAGGATGACCCTGAAATCATCTGACAGGGTCATGAGCATTTTTCGGAAATTCTCTGCCTGCAGGGAGTTGGTCTCCTGGTTATAGGTACCGGAGATCTTTGTAAGTCCGTCAATCAGGGAGGCAATCTTGGGACCGAACTGCTTTGTAATCTCCTCCAGCGGTATGCCGGTATCCTCAACCACATCATGCAGAAGTGCAGCGGCTACTGACTTTGACCCGAGACCTATCTCCTGGTTCACAATCCGGGCAACGTTTATCGGATGAATTATGTAGGGTTCACCGGAGTTCCGGTACATATCACGGTGTGCCTCATTGGCAAACCTGAAAGCCTTGTCAATCAGTTCCCTGTCTCCTGGCTTGTCACATCTGTACAAATTATCAGTGAGCAGTTTGTACTCTGATTCAATACGGCTGATATCTTCCGGAGTGAATAATTTCGTCTTGGATTTTACCATCGGTAATAACCTGCAAAGAAGTGACAAAGATACTAAAATAGGGTCATTCTGATTACGTCTCTCATGGCAGAATAGTCACAGTGCCGTTCCTCATCACGGTGCGGCCTGACGGTGTCACGATCCTGAAACTCCACAGGTATACACCAGAAGGCATAGGTGTTCCGTTGTATTTCCCGTCCCATCCTTCACCGGGGTCAGAAGTGCGGTAAAGGAGGCGCCCGTTGCGTGAATAAACCCGGAAATCATATTCTCCCGGGATGAAAGAAAACTCTGGGCTGAAGAGGGCATTCCCGTCTCCCTTTCCAGGAGTAAAGGCATTGGGCATATATATGTTTTCCGTGCCTTCTATGATTGCTGCCTGTGAACTGTGGACCGGTGTTCCCGGGGGCATGGCAGGGTCCGATGCCGTGACCCGGTAAACTATTTCAGCAGTGGCCAGCTCACCGGCGAATGCGGCATACTCTTCTGACCAGACTGTGTCACTGAGGTTTCGGGCAATCTCCTGCATACCATCTCCGGTGTCACGCCATACAGTAAAGAGCTCTGGACCGCCCTGCACCGGCCTGTTCCATCGCAGTTCAACATTGATCCCGGTGAAGGCTGCCTCAAGAAGCATATTGCGTGCAGGTTCGGACAGTGCTGCATTTACACCGCATCCGTTCACGGCTGCAGCAATGTAAAGGTTAATGACAGTAGTATCTTCTTCAGGTGCTTTGAAAAGAATTCTTCCGGATGATCCTGCTGCCGTTACTGTCTCCATCCAGGAGAAACTGACAGGGTTATAGCGCAGCAGGCGGTAAGTTTCAATTGTTGTGGCCTGATCATAAGCAGCCGAGACCGTTATCGCCCCTCCCTCAACTGCAACGGCGTCAATCCTGACCCAGGCAGGAGCAGCCTCGGTGCCCGTGGTGACACAGGTCCTGTTGGAAGAGGAGAGGGGTCCGCTGCCGTCATTGGCGGTAACATTGAAACAATACTCACTGTCAGGATCATATCCTGTGAATGTGAATGATGTCACGGCAGGTGTCAGAACATTGTCAGAAATGAAAGCACCCGACCCTGTTGTGATGTGGATCACCTGGCTCGCGGCCGGATGACGCGGATTTACATAAGAAGTCCATGTGACGGTTATGCTGCCTGTGCATTCGTCGTTTATGGCCGAAAGCCACACGGTGCTCAGGGAGTTACTCAGGGGACTTACGTTCAGTGATGAATCGATTGCTGCCACAACGTAAGTGACGCTCCTGTACCTTGCGGCTGATGCAGTGTGAGTATATTCAGTTATGAACGGAGAGCGGACGGTGTCAATGGCCGGGGCAGTCACACCTTCATCGATGTAGACCACATAGCTGCCCACATCCGGTGACGGGGATTGTGTCCACCGCAGGGTGGCAAACCCGGTTGCAGGATCAACGGTGACTGTTTCAAGGATTGGGGAGAGAGGCTGTATCTCATCCTGCCCCGTCACTGGCCCGGAGAATAACACCGGGAAGAGAAAGAATGCTATGGGCTTCAGCAGCTTCATCGTGCACCGGCAATTATCTCATAAGCCTGGTCAGGATTGAAATAGGTATTGAAGAGCTCCTTTATTCTGGCAGGGGTAATTGTTCTCACCGTCTCTGCAAAACGGGTGTAATAGTCCTCCCCGGCATCATAGTCAATGATTCCCTTTATCGCTTCTGCCACTGAGAAGGGACCGTCGAACATGCGGGCTATCTCACCCATGAGATGGTTCCTTACCAGAGTCATCTCGTCATCGCTGACCTCTTCCTCACGGAGTCTTCCGATCTCCTTCCAGATCTCAGTAAGCGTGGCCTCGCGGTATTCATTTGCGACGTCGGTCATCAGGGTGATATACCCTAAGCTCCTGAAAGCCCCCGCCACGGCATGGATGCCGTAGGTGTACCCTTTGTCTTCCCTGATATTCCGCATCAGCCGGGAACCGAAGTATCCTCCGAGGATCATAGTGGCTACCTGCAGACCCTGGTATTCCGGATGGTCGCGTGTGATACCCTTCCAGCCTATTCTGACAGTGCTCTGGACAGAGTCGGGAATCTCACGGAAGATCAACCCCGGTTTTGCTGTGTCATAGTGTATTGAAGGAATGACCGGCTGTTCCCATTGGCCGGAACTGACGGCCCCGAAGTACTTCTCCAGGACAGGAAGCGCCTTCTCTGGCTCCCTCCCGGCGACTGTGATGTACATGTTACCGGGATTATAATGCTTTTTATGAAAGCGATGCAGGTCGGCGGTTGTCAGTGACCGGTAATCGGATTCCTCAGTGATGCGTCCGTAAGGGTTTCCGGCACCGCAGAGTGCCTCGTAAAAAGCCTCCCTGGCAATGACTGACGTCTTCTGTCTGCCGGTGAGAAACGACTGTATCCTTCTGTCCGTCAGCATCCTGAATTCATTGCCTGGGAAGGAGGGGCTGAAGAGCACTTCCCTTGCCAGATCCATCACCTCCTCCAGTTTCCTTGTCAGTGTTACAGTCACAAGGCCTGCCGCATCCTTGTCTGCGATATGATTCAGTGCCGCACCTGTACTGTCAATGAGGTCATTGATTGTTGCTGCATCATGGTCAGCCGTTCCCTCGGTGAGCATTGCATTTGCAGAGGAGGCTGCAAGGTGAACATCTTCCATGACCTGGCCGGCCCTGAAGACAAACTCAATCCTCAGCAGGTCCACGGTGCCGTTACCCACCAGGCAGACAGGCACACTGTTTGACAGCTTATCCATCTTTGGGAAGGATGTATCTCCGGCCGATGGGGTAATGATGCCTGGGGCCTCTTTTATTTCTTTCTGTTTCATCTCTTCCCGGGTAGGTAATATATCACACTGCTGTTCTGGGGTTTGAAAGTGCGATATGAGGCATCCGCTATCTCTTCCCGGGTTACGCTCATGTACTGCTCAGTCTCAGTATTAATCCCTGAGACATCTCCGAGCACCTCATGATATGCCAGGTTGAAGGCCTTGTTGGCAGCGCTCATATAGGACATAAGCCGGTGCGACTCGTACCTGTTGCGTGCCTTCTCCAGCTCCTCAGAGGTAACGTGACTTGCTGTAAGACGGTCCAGCTCCGCAGAAACAGCCTCCTCCGCCTTCATGATGTCAACCCCGTCCTTTACTCTTCCGCTG
>CAZHAI010000039.1:0-11541 GCA_964530645.1 uncultured Rikenella sp.
CCGGATATGTACCACCTGATCCCCAGCCCGAGGGTATGGAACAGGAAACCGGTGGATATAAGCACTGACAGTATCTTAAGAACCGTGCCGGACAGTGCCCTTCCCCTGATTATGAAAGCAATGATTGCAATTATCATTATCAGGCCTATGGTTGCATACCACGGAAAGAGACGTTCGAATATCTTCGCCTTGTAATAGAACAGTTCAGCCTTCACCTTGCCCTCAGAAGGCAGTTCGTATGCTGCGTGATGACGCTGGTACTGCTTCAGGGCGGTGATGTACTCATCGGGGCTGGCTGCCGCACGGGTCATGGATGTCACAGCCTGCGCCCACAACGGAACCACGCTCATCACAAAAAGTGAGTCTTCGCTGGTTGCTCCGTGGTTTACAGCCTCCTCTGCCCTGCCCCAGTGATCGGTGCTGTCCCTCAGCGGGAATATGCGCATAAAATCGCCGCGCGACATCATGTAGCAGATATTCACCCTCTCATCGACCTTGATGACCTCCTTATCGAACTTGCTGCGCTGGCTTTCAGGCTTGGCATAGACCTCGTCAACCAGCGAGGCCAGCTTATAGCCGCCGGTCTCGCCGAAACTAACGATATCTGAGAAAGCAGCCAGCTCTCCCTTCAAGCCCAGCCTCTGCCTGAGCTCCTCGTTGGAGACCTTGATCAATGGCACATTCTGCCAGTGGTAAAAGTCGAGCGAGCACCCGAGCAAGACCTGCATGGGTGACAGGCCACCGAGACTGTTCTCTTTTGCCACCTTCCTCAGGATATCACTGCTGATAGTGTATAGCGGCTTGGTCCTGCCTTTCTGATCCTGAGCCAGAACAGATCCGAAGCTGTCGGCAGCCTGCCTGTCAAGTACGAGTTGCTGGCTCTGAGCCGGAGCAAGAGAAGCAAACACAAGGAATACAATTGCAGCCGCTGTTTTCCGGTAGTTCGAGCTCCAGTGGCCCTGTGCAACAGTGCGGAAAAATGACTTCCTGTTCAGAAGTGAGAGGATAATGAAAAGGAAGAGAAGTCCATAGCCGGTATATGTCATGTACATTCCTGCCGGGTCATGGTTTACGGAGAGGACAGTGCCCAGCTCATCGTTATCATAGGAAGACTGGTAGAACCGGTATCCCTTGTATTTAAGGATATGGTTCATATAAATATCATAATCAAATTCAGCGCCGTTATCCGGATCAGTTACCGTAACCCTGCTTTTGAATCCGGCTGGTGAGTTCGATCCCGGGTATCGTTCAACAACAAAATCGTTCAGTTTCAGGCTGAAAGGCAGCTCCAGGCCGCTTGCGCCGTAGCTCACTTTAGCTTTAAGAATCCCTGCATCGCCCTGCCACGATGATCTCTCTTCACCGGTTCCTTCCCACAGGTAGACCTTCTTCTGAAAGCCCTCGCCGGAGAGGGTCAGTTCAAGCGCTCCTCCCATCCCTGCACCCGGGGCAGCCTCAGCAGGAACTATTACCCCGCTCATTGTCATCACCTGCGGCATAATCCTGTAACTGCCAACAGTATATACAGTGCCTGCCACAAGTGGCACGAGGGTGTCAGCGGGGTATTCCACAGACTTCATCTCCTGCATGACTGTAGACCGCAATCCGGATGCGGACTTAATAAAGAACGAGGCGCCATCAAGTATTACCGTGACATCAGCATCAATTCCGAACCCGGCAGTCATTTCTCCAACCGGTCCTGTCTCACCCATTGCCAGCACCACAGTCTCGCTGTTCACCATGTCAGGGGTCCATATGAAAGAGACCATCGGCACGCCGCCGGCAGATTCCTCTACCCTCTTTACGGCCCGGGCAAGGTATCTGTCAAATGTGAGAGCTACCTTCTCACCTCCTGATTCAAGCTTCTTGCTGTATTTGCCATGACGCCCACCCGCAACGCTTAGGGGTGCGTCATGACCGGCCAGGGTACCTCCTCCGTCATCAGCCAGCTCAAAGGCAAGGGTGTTGCCTGAGGAGAATGTATGAGAAGTTGAGGCTCCCTCACGGATATGCATCATTCCGTCGTACCCGGTATAGCGTGTTATTGCAGCGCCTGCCACCATCACGATGAAAGCAGTGTGAAAGAGCATCACCGTCAGCTTCTCCCTGCGCCAGAGTCTGAACATGACTATCTGACCGGCCAGGTTGATTACAAGCAGAAGGAAGAGCAGCTCAAACCAAAGAGTATTATAAACGGCAGCCCGTGCCGCCGCCTGGCCGAAGTCGTTCTCAATGAATGTAGCTGCGGCCATCGAGCCGGCAAGCACAATAAAGAGAATACCCATCATCGCGGGTGTCAAAAAGAACCTTAATGCTTTCATGGAATTAATTTAGATGCAAAACTACCCCTTTTCGGAAATTACAAGCAATTTTCCCCTGTCGAGTATCTTTACCGACCGTGGAGTGGAATGAATGATATGCTCCTCCTCGAATTCGCTGATAATCCTGACCACACTCTCCTTGGCCATGTTTGTCATCTCCCCCAGTTCCTGCCGTGAGAGGACCATCTCATACTCATCGGAACGGAAGATGCTGTCGGCAAAATAGAGCAACGCCTCGGCCAGCCTGCCGTGCATCTTTTTCTGGGTCAGGTTCAGCACCTTCTGGTGAAGCCTGAACGATTTATCACTTAAGTCTTCAATAAATCCGGCAGCGAAGCCCGGATTGGCGGATATAACCTGCCTGATTGTGTCAAAATTGATGAAGCATGCCTGTACCTGTGTTATGGCCGCCACCGAATAGGTGTAGCGGGCGTTCACATGGGCCCCCGGGCCGGCAAGCAATGTTGAGTGCTCTGCCAGGTTGAGAATGAGGTTCTTGCCGGAGTAACCCTCCATGTATACCTTCGCCAGTCCTGATACCAGGAAAATGGCGTTGGATGCAGGCGATCCCTGCTTTATAATTATCTCGGAAGGCTTGAATGTGGCTTCGTACCTGTTTTTGTTTACGAGGTCAAGCTCATCACCGGAAAGGTGCCGGAAGTTAGTCCAACACCTTGCACAGTAAGCACAACTGGTAATTTTGTTTTCAGCATACATGATAATCCGGTTTTGGCACAAATTTATCGCTCCTGTGTGATAAGGTGCCGTATTCATGACATATATCATATTGATTTTTGATCTATATCAACATCAATGCCCCTACTTATCAATCCATTGTGATTGAAATATCAACGATAAAAAACGTCTGGCAATCAATGGTCTTGTTACCTTTCATCACAGAAAATTTAATACTATCCTATATGAAAAGACTTTTGAAAATAGCCACATTTCTTGTTTCAGCCGGGCTGATTATGGCTTCGTGCGAAGGGCCGATGGGACCGCAGGGTGAAGACGGACCACAGGGCGATAAGGGTGATCCGGGGACAACCCTGGGATGCGCAGACTGTCACAACAACTCCAGCCCGATGGCTGCATTCTCCGCACAATGGCAGGAATCTACCCATGCGCTGGGAGGCAATGCTCCATACGCCAACAGAGCAGGTTGCGTACAGTGTCACACCAGCCAGGGATTCCTCGAATATGTAGCTGAGGGTTCAACGGCCGCCCTTTCAGTTCCCCTGCATCCTATGCAGATCAATTGTGCCACCTGTCACGAGATACATCAGACCTATTCGGAGGATGACTGGGCTCTCACGAAACCGGGCGCTCAGACCCTCGAGGTCAAGTATGCCGGGGCTAATGTAATATGGGACAAGGGAACCAGCAACCAGTGTGTTTTCTGCCACCAGTCTCGTGATGTTACACCTGCACCTGTAGCCAACGGAGCTGACTTTGCAATTGCCAGTTCCCGAATCGGCCCCCACCATGGTCCGAATGCAAACCTGATTCTCGGCAAGACTCCTTTTGAACTCCCCGGCACGACACATCCCACAACCAACCCCCACTCCACCGCGGGCGGATGCGTTACATGCCACATGTCAACACCCTACGGTTATCAGGCAGGAGGTCATAACATGTCATTGACATATGACTCTCACGGTACTGAGACCAGGCTTGTAACAGGATGCACTCCATGTCATGAGCTTGGTGCCAGTCCATACACTGCTTTCAACAACAAGATAACAGCAACCCAGACTGAAGTTCAGGAGTTGCTTGATGATCTTGAAGCACAGTTGGTCGCCGCAGGGGTTTATAACCCAACGACTGAGCTGGCAAAAACCGGTACTTTCAAGGCCAATGCAGTGCTGGCTTATCTGAATTACAACACGGTCAAGGAAGACAGAAGCCTTGGCATTCACAACCCGGGCTATATCAAGACCCTGCTCAACAACTCCATATCATCTATGGCAGCTCTTGGCTACCCGGCCCCTTAGAGTTAATCAGAGATCATCATAAAAAAAAGCTGTCCGCCAATTAGCGGACAGCTTTTTTTTGTTACAAATACTACTTCTTCAGTGATTTCATGTAATTGACCATGTTCCAGATCTCAGTGTCAGGAATCTTTTTGTCGTAAGCAGGCATCTCGCCCCGTCCAAACTTGGTCTGGTAAAACATTTCACCACCGGTATAAGCCTGGAATGTTGCACTTGTAAAGTCGCCCGGGAATGTCTTGCACATTCTGCCTTTGGGACCGTCACCGAGACCGGCTTTACCGTGGCATGATGCACAGTTTTTGGCGAAAGCCACCTGGCCGGCCTTTATGGATGCATCATCCGAAGCAACAGGATTAGCCATCTTCTTGTATTCAGCAGGAATTGTCCATGGACCTCCTTTTGCCTGCTGTCCATTCATCACCTGAGTGAAAGAAAATGCAAGAAGTGCTGTACCAACAAATAAAACTTTCAACTTCATAACCTTACTTTTTAAATTTAACTTAAATATATCATTTTTCATGCCAAACAAACAGGGATATGATTATTCCCTGTTTTTCAGACCCTCTCTCCTGATTCTGAAAAGGTTGAAAATAACATATGTATAATGGCCCCATACACCCAAAAGCATGATGGCGAGGGTGACAATCATCCACTTTGGTGCAAGGGTTGACCAAAGGGATCTGTAGACCGTCGGTGCCTTCTCTGCTTCAGTACCCCACATGACCTCCTCTCTTTTTTCAACATTGCCGAAAGAATAATGGTCGTTGAACCTGCCGATGACGGTCAGGTTGCCGAGGCTGTCACCCGGAATGTCGTTTGGGAACTTTATCCTGAAAGTTCCATTATCATCCAGCATACCTGTGCCGACCGGCAGCAGGCTGAACATTCTCGGAACATAAACGCCTATCTCCTCTCCCGTCACCGGTACAGGACCATCACCGGCGGGTATAGTTGCATGGAGTGTAACAACTCTCTCACCCTCCTCCTCACTGAGTTTCATTTCAATATTTACATCAATTATGCTCAGTTCGCCGGAAGTCTCTTCTGTAAGACTGTCGCCTTCAAAAATGGCGCTGAATGACCAGGATCCGTCTTCGCCTGCCACAAGAGGCATGGAACTGCCAATGATTAAGCTGGCGCTTCCCGATGCATCCGTGGAGATCTCCCCAAGCAGGGTTTCATTGTTGTAAAAACGTATGGGCAGACCCGGCAGCGGCACTTCGCCAATCTGGGTGATATTGGTCATTCTGGCCTGGAGAATCTGCTGTGAATCAGTATTCTTCAGGTAGGTCAGCAGCATATAAGGATTTATCTTCGGGTCCTGCGCCGCGGTGGCTGACA
This sequence comes from uncultured Rikenella sp., assembly GCA_964530645.1. Taxonomy (GTDB): domain Bacteria; phylum Bacteroidota; class Bacteroidia; order Bacteroidales; family VadinHA17; genus SR-FBR-E99. The sequence goes on from CAZHAI010000039.1 coordinate 5,657, forward strand.
GGTGGCTGCCCGGGTTTAACAGGACCAGGATGAAGAGGGACACATACTTTATTGAAGCCTTGCTCATGATACCTGCAATTTCAGATTTTAGGATTGTCTTTCTCAGCGGCCTCTTCCAGTTCGGAGATCGAGACTATGGGTGCCAGCTTTGAAATGATCATGAAGAGCATTCCAAAAACCGCTACTCCGGCAAGAGTCAGCGACCACTCCACCCATGTCGGGGAATAGAACAGCCAGTCGTGCCTTGTATCCTGAATAGGAATGAACGGCGTTTCAAGTGTAGGGACAATAATAATATACCTGTTGACCCAGAGTGCCAGAAGGGCTATTACCGAAGCAATTGTTATGTTATTTATCGTACGTAATCTTGGAATCGCAATGATTATGACGGGTGTGAGAATTCCAATATAGTTCGCAAAGATGAAGTAAGTTTTAAACTCAGTAAACAGCTTATCAATCAATATCTTATCCATCTTAACCGAGCCATACCATTTTGTCAGGTAATCACTGAATGTAAAATATCCGAAAAATGCTGCAATCACAAAAAGTATAATTCCCAGATTGACGAAGTGTTTTAGAGTGATATACTTTTCAAGATGGTAAATCTTCCTGAATATCGCCATAAGAATAATCAGAAGCCCAACACCTGAAAAAACAGCTGCTATTACGAAGTATGGGCCGAAAATTGTGCTATGCCACCCGGGCTGAAGAGTGACGCCAAAGATCCATGCAAGTACAGAATAAACAATTATTGCGATTGCGATAATCATTGCTGCCATTACATTCCTCGAGAAAGTGAGGATTCTTTTCTGCTTTGGCGTACCCTGGTACCCCAGGGACAAAATTCTGTACATTTTCTTTTTCCACGGAGCAATCTGCAGATCTTCCGCGTCACGCAGTATGGCGAAGTCTTCGATAAATGAGACAAACAGGAAGATAGCTGCACCAAACACATCCGTAAGTATTGCGATCACGTCCCAGACAATGGGCGACTGGATACGCGGGAATGCGAGGATATAGGGTATCCTTTCGAGTCTTCCGACACAGAAGAAAATAAAGAATGGTCCGATGGCGAGTGAGATAACCGTAATCAGCTCAGCCAGCCTTATTACGGGTGCCCTCCATGGTGTCCTGAACAGATGCAGGGTACCTGAAACAAGAGCGCCTGCATAACTGAGTCCCATGAAAAAGATGAAGTTCACGATGTATACACCCCAGACCACATTATCCCTCATTCCGGTCACAATGTGTCCCTTGTCTATCTGCCGGATCAGTCCGTATATCCCGATAATAAAAACCAGCATCAGGATTCCGAAGACGATGTACCAGCTTCTGCTGGTCTTTCCTATCTCGGGGGTCAGGTCCCTGAGAAACGACTCTCTGTTAGCCTGGTTCATTTCCTGGTCTTACCTGATTTTTTGAAATCTTTCTTTGAGTAACGGTCAGAAATTGATTCATCGAGATCCTCAAAACCAATTTCGACAGGGTACATACGGTTTACCGGAGGGAGGTAATAAACGCTTGGCATGGTTCCGAGTTCTTCCATATGCCTGTAGCCATGCTTGTCAACCATCAGGGAGGAGAACCTCAATGTTTCCACCCCGTTTGTAACAGCATCTTCATTAATGTCGCCAAAGTAAATTACTCCCATGGGGCATGCTTTTACACACCTTGGAAGCTCATTATTTCTCAACTTGTCAGCACAGAATACACATTTCCCAACTGTGCCTTCCACCGGCGGAACATTGAGTTCGGGATCGTAAACATGATCCCTGGGCAGGTCAACCTCCGGGTCCTTCCAGTTAAAAACCCGGGCAGAATAAGGACATGCGGTCATGCAGAACTTACACCCGATACATCTCTTGTTATCGACAAGGACAATACCGTCCTCGCGTTTATAGGTAGCTCCGACAGGGCAGACACTTACGCAGAGAGGACTGTCACAGTGATAACAGGGCTTCGGGAACCAGTACTTACCTGTCATTTCAGAATCCTGAAGCAACTGAATCTTTATCCATTCGTGGTCACCTGGAAGCATATGGCCCTCCTGGCAGGCGTCGACGCATTTGCGTGCATTTTTGCATTTTGCCAGGTCAATGACCATAACAAATTTCCTGTCAGGAATCCCTGCGTAAGATTTCCTGATTTGCTCCTTCGTCTGTGCTTTTGCTTTTTTTATAGAGGACCTGTCTACCTCCACCAATGTTCCGTCCGGAGAGAGAAGCGTTACAGTCTCACCTGATCCGGTATCAGGCGGACCCATTGCTGTGGCAGCAGGTCCGGCCACCGCAACTGTTCCCAGACTCAGTCCGAAATTCCTGATAAACTTTCTGCGGGATGAAGAATCTTTCACTTTCTTTTCCATATGCATCATTTAAATCAGTGACTGACACGGACTTTCCGTGTTCTGAGGCTTTCGCCCGGTTCAAGGAGGAAAGATCAGTGACTTTCCTGCCAGCCAGTGACAATGCTCCTGAAGTTGCTGACCGGAGACTTGCCCATAGTGCTGACATATAGATGTATAAACAGAAATATTACAACCAGAAATCCAAGTATGACGTGGAACTGGTCTGTAAGAAAGATGCCGCTGAGTCCAAGGAATTTCTTCAGAATGAACTCCGGAAACATCAGTGCCCAACCGGTTATAAAAAGCATTGGCAGGACAAAATACATTACTCCGACGTAAGACAACTGCTGCAAAGGATTGAACTTGCGGTCGGCGCTGACAGGAAATGGCGCCTTTTCCCCCTTGAAATATCCAAATGCATAAAAGTAGCCCTGCTGCCAGAGCCTTTGTCCAACGCCCTTAATCCTTAAAAGGTAGTGCCTGCCGTTAGGGGTAAAGAGGTTGCCAAAAAGAAACAGCGTATAACTTATTGTCAGAAGCACTCCGCATACGTTATGTATCGCAACAGCTCTCTGGAACTTTACCACCAGGGCATTATCCGGGTCCGAATAAAGCATGCTGAATCCTGTCACGATCAGGAAAAGACATAAGATGGCATTCATTGCATGCCATAATCTGACCCAAACCGGATAGTGATAAAAATTATGACTCATAATATTTCTTTACTGGCTTGATTATTACTCTGAATACAGTGTGTACACCGGCAAATGCAAGAACCAGTGCAATGATGATCATACCTGTCAGTGAGATGAATTTGCTTCTGTTTGCGCCGATTACATATGAGTCGTTACTGAAAATAACCCCGTTGATAAAACCCTTCTGGTCCCTGCTCTCCATCGATGCATATTTGTAAAGAGTCCCCATCAGTATGGAGTTCTGGCTGTGGCAGTCAGCGCAGTCATTGACTGCACTGTCGGCAGGCATCACCTCATGAGCCACAAGGATACTGTCATTCATACGGGTGTGACAATCGATGCACCTGACAGCAGCAAGATGCCTGTCGGGATCGGGAAGCCACTCGTGCCTTGGAAGTACCATTGTAAGCTCCTTCTCTGTCACAAGACCCATAATGTCAGGGTTACCGTGACAGTGCAGGCACATCTCATTGGATTTGAGAATATTCTCACGACCGCTTCCTGATTCGCGGGCAAGAGGGTTGTAATAATGTGCATCATGGCACTGCCAGCAGGTAAAAGCCCCGTCGGTGGCGGTATAATGAATGCTTTTCTGGTATTCGGCGTCTATCTCTTCAAACTTATACTGGGCATAATTCGGGTCGTATCCGTGACAGTCAATACAACTCCATGCTGTCTCAAAACGAGTCTCGATTGCATGCGGGAAACTCTTGAATCCCTCACTGTGGCAGTCGAGGCAGCTGAAACTCCAGTGGACTGAATTGTAATAAGCATCAGAGCTTATGAAATTGTGTTCCGCCATCAGCTCCTTTCGTGACAATCCGCTGACAGTGTCTGTAATAGTGTACACAAGTTTGCCGTGACATCTAAGGCAGTTCTGATCATTATCTTCAGCGTACAGGCTCATCGCGGCCCCCCGGGTAACGCTGGCAACGGTATCCTGCTCCTGCGCAGACCCAGCAAGGGAGGCAGTTACCAACAGAATTAAAACAGTGATTGAACGTCTGTCCAGAATCATAAGTTCACTTTCAGCATTAGAACCTGACAGTCACGTTAAGCCCGATGAGGAACTTCCCGTCACTGATGCTGTTCTGATTGTATACAAAGTTATACTGTCCAAGGATATCCTTGTAATTTGCAAAGAAAATCTGGAATGCATGTGTTGCAGTTCCTATCTCCCAACCCAGTGAAAGCTGCGGCTTTGCGTTCAGCGCCTCGTCCTTCTGGCTGTTTAAAAGCTGGTCATACTCGGCAATTATACTGTGCGAACCCTTGACATTGATCCTGGCACCGGCGGAAAAACCGTAATTGAAGTTTTTGTATCCCATCTCCACTGCATTGAACCAGATGAATGTGGGAGCCAGTTGAAGTGATAACTTCGTTCCGAACTGGCGGGCGATCAGTATCTGGCTGAAATATGAAAGGCGGTGAATCTCACGCCAGTCATGTGCCGGGCCAAAAGTGTTTTCATTCAGCAGGTTCAGTCCCATGTTGCCGTAGAAACTTAGAGAGAGAGGTACTGATCCGGATGAGGTCTGCTGCAGGAATGCATATTTCACAGCAAGATCCTGGGCCTTGTAATTCTTTGCAGTTCCGGCAGCAATCATCAGCCTGTCGGTAATTCCATAGTTGAGTCCCAGACGTATGTTGGCAGGCGCCCATAGGCCGAAGAGATCGTCAAGGGCGTTGTTTACTGTTCCGAAACGGTGATGAATCTCAAACTCGAGCATTCCCTTGAAAGGGGTAGCAACTGTCTGGTTATCAATTAATATACTCGTTTCGAAAATCCTGACTGGATAATTTTCAGTCTCCTGGCAGATCGCCGGGATTGTAAGCAGTGCCAGAACTACTGATATGGCAATTTTTTTCATATTGGTCATTATTTTAGAGTTTCCTGGTTTCTAGTTATTTTCCGCTCCCTGTGATGCCCATGCCTTTATGGCGTCGGGTGCTGACAGAAGGAGGGTATCAATCTGCAGTACCTGTGATCCGAAAGCCGTTATTGACGAATGGATCGAGAGCACCCTGCTGGATGCCGGGGTAACAGTATCGACATTTGCAAAAAGTTTATCATAGGTTCTCTCCTCAGTCCATGACCCGTGGCATCCGTTGCAGAAGGGCAGGATCGTTTCGGAGAAGCTCACCGTCAGATCCTCGGGAATCTCCTGTTTTGCCCAGGAATAACTCTCACATGAAGAAAGGGATAGCCCGCCCGCGAAAATCGCGGTCAGGATCACCAGTCTTAAAATCCGTGCCTTACGCTTCATCTTTCTTTTATTGTTAGATAATTCACAAATATATCGGAATAAGGATATGCCCCCCTTCCGGAAGGATAGTATTTGGATTGGCACATGGATGTTTCTTATCAACTGACTTGTTGATATTTATCATCGGAGAAGGTGTCATTGACCCCAGGGGGCAGGGAGGATTACCCGGATCACTGCGGCGACTCGTTTCTGCGGGGCCGGGGGAATGCCCGGATCACTGCGGCGGTAAGGTACCACCGGGCCGGGGGAAGCCCCGGGCAGTCCATTGGACGTACGGAGTTACCTGACCTTGTAAAGACCCAGCTCCTTCTCCTCGAAGGCTGTGATAAAATCTGACCTCATCCTGTTCTCCGATATCGCCACCGGCAGAAAGAGTTCCACTGAGGAGGTATAGCCCGGGTCACGCTGTGCATCCTGAAGAAGCAGGTGACCCATAATGATGTTGGCGGCCATCTCAACCAGGCGGCGTGCATGAAAATCGGTCAGCTCATTGTTCCCTGCTGCCGTAACCTGCGCCACACGCTTTTCAAAGTCGTCAGTAAGACCGACAAGCTGTTTCTTCAGGTATTCCATCTC
>CAZHAI010000040.1:0-6864 GCA_964530645.1 uncultured Rikenella sp.
ATGTGTATAAGAGACAGATATGTAACGATGTCAGCTTCAGGCACACCGTGATACTCCATGTCAGCACGGATACCGGCCTTCATGGCTGTCTCGGCAGGGCCGTACTCGCCCTTGATCGCATGTGCTTCGGCCTTGAGGAACAGGTTCTCCGAATACATCATGATCATATCCGGATATGTCTGAGTGCAGTAACTCATTGACCATCTTGAGGGTTTTGCGCCGACAACCGATGAAGTGCCGCTGCGATGACCGATGTAACCACCGGCATCAGCCTCAGTCCAGAAGAGCATTCTCCTCGGGTCATTAAGACTGTTAAGCAGGTCCACTATGTAGACTGACGGTGTCATTCCTGCTGCAGAGTAATCGTAAAGTGATTCCTCGTAGATATAGCTGTCAAACTGGAGGCTGGCCTGGTGCTCCCATGCACACATGTCATCGTTGGACAGCATACCGTTCTGAAGGTATTGTAGCACAAGATCAGCCTGGCCAGCCGGGGTCTTGCCAGGAAGATAGGTCAGCCTCATTGCATAGCGTGCCTTGAGAGAATAGCAGAGACGGGTCCACTTTGCAAAGTCCGCACCGTAAATGTAGTCCTGTGCAGAACCGGGAACAAGTTCTCCCGGATCACTGCTGGTAAAGCACTCGATGGCCTCGTCAAGCAATGTGTTTGCATGAGCATATATATCCTCCAGGGAGTTGACCTGGGGATACGGGAACTCCGCACCTCGCAGGGCTTCATCCAGCGGAGCCTGGTCATAGTAGTCTGCCATTGTGAACCAGTGCCATGCAGTTATCACTGCTCCGATCCCCTGGTATCGCTTGTTGCCGTTGTCCCTTGCCTTTTCAAGCAGCGCATTTGAGTGCATCAGGGCACCTGAATAGGCATTCCAGATCTCGCCACCGTAATCGGTTGAAATCTCAAACCTTGTCTCATATCCCTGTGTGCCGTCTGAGGCATACCAGAGCAACCAGTCCTTCATGCCGTTCCACCATACGAAAAAGGTGACGGCCTGCTGTGCCCACTCGGACTCAACGCCAATGAGATAAACACCCTCGTTTATGGCAGGCGATTCTGTTATTGCATTCGGATCATAATCAATATCCAACCATTTCTGGCATGAGGTCATCATTGACAGAGCCAGAACAATTATGCTGATTTTTATAAGATTCCTTTTCATCTGACTCATTTTAAAGGGTTATGTTAAGAGTAACAGTATAGGTGCGCATGGATGGGAAACTGTAATTGAACCATGCATTGCCGTTAGAGACACCGTTGGTGTTCGTTTCTACGTCAGGTCCTGAAAAACCTTTCTTGAACTGCCTCCAGAGGTTCCTTCCTGACAGTGAAAGGTCCAGCCCTTTCAGATGAAGTGCATCCGATACCGTTGAAGGCATCCTGTAGATAAGGCTGACTTCCCTCAGCTTTATGAAATCACGCGGCTGAATATTATCCTCCTCAGTAGACTGACAGACAGTCTGATAATAGCTGCTATAGTAGGTCCATTCCGTGTTCACGGGGTTGGTCACTACAACGGTCTGGTTATCATAGTCATAATGTCCCATTACGCCATCGAAAACTATTCGGTTGTCTTCAGGCCTGTTCTCCTGCAGTGATGAGACACCGTAATAGGTCAGGTAATGCTCATCGAAGTTGTCAATAAGTCCTCCCTTTTGGATATCCACCTGAGCCATCAGGCTAAAGTTCTTGTAAGACAGGGAGTTCCTGATACTACTCACCCAGTCGGGCTCAATCTTTCCGAATATTCTTCGCCCTCTCGGGTCGATCATCGGCCTTCCATATGTAGTACGGTTCTGACCTGTGGAACCCTGGTCACTCAGAACCAGGTTGCCATCGTCATCACGAAGGAAAGCGTCGCCGTAGAGAACCGGATAAGCCTCACCCACAATGGCCCAGCCACCGGAACCGAGATCAATCGGTTCATCATTCTCGCCGAGGTCATCAACTCTCGAAACATCTTTTGCCCAGGTAACAGAGAGATCCCATGTGATATTCTTTGTCTGGACAGGGGTTGTTGTAATCCCGAGCTCAATCCCTTTATGGGTAATTCCGCCGATGTTAATCCACCCGCCGCTGTAACCCGTCGAGTTTAGCAGCTGCTGCCAAAGGATCTGGTTCGTGCTCCAGTTGTTATAGAGGGCAAGGTCAATCCCCAGCCTGTTCTTGAAGAACTTAAGCTCAAGTCCGGCTTCTACCTCGCTCTTGAACTCATTTGCAAGATCAGGATTAGGGTAGGTTGAACTGGGCAGGTAGCTGTTCTGTCCACTGAAGGGCCATGAATGACCAAGCCAGCTCTCTGCAGATGCCTGCGCAAGAATGATGTTTGTTGTGTAGGCTGATGCAGGAGCTCCCACCTTGGCATAACTCAGCCTCACCTTGCCGAAGTCAAGGAACGTGGCATCCTTCAAAAGCTCGCTGAAGATAAAACCAAGACTGTGACTGGGATAGAAATAGTCGTTGTTTATACTTGAAGCCCAGTCGTTGCGTCCGGTGACTGTGTAATAGAGCATGCTCTTGTAGCCTATGCGGGCTTCACCGAAGAGCGACCATGACCTGAACATTCCATAGGAAGCGTCAGATGTGTATGTAGAGACATTGGATGTGTTGTAGATGCCGGGCACCACAAGACCGCTGCCTTCAAAACCCATCCCGTCCCAGTAATTCTGAACGATGTTATGACCTGCCATTACATTGACTGAAAAGTCTCCGAATATGTTGTCATATGTTAACATCTCGGTCGACTCAAAGTCCTTGCTTCCCCGGTTGTTACGGTTATAAACTCCCTGAGTCTCAACCAGTCCGCCCTTGTTCTTATAGTTCTGAGAGACAGAGTTGTTTGTGCTGATGCCGGTAACAGACCTGAAGTTTATATGTTCTGCAATCTTGTATTCAATCGATGCCGATCCTACAAACCTGTCACGTCTGATATTGTTACCGGTGCTCTGAAGGGTATAGAGATAAGGATCACGACCGCCTCCCCTGAAAAGCCTCAGTGTGCCGTCTTCCCTGTAGATTGGATACGGATTCCATGAAGGAGGGGCTGCCATAAGCGTATTCATAAAGGTGTAGTTGGCGTTACCCTCTTCCATCCTGTCAATATCCTGGTTGGAGTACATTACGTTAGTCGAGACAGTCAGCTTCGGGGTGAACTTGAATGTCGTGTTTGCATTCACAGAGTTCCTCTTGAATCCGAGCGGGCCAACAACTCCGTCATTGTTCGTGTTTGAGTATGAAACGAAGTAGGTTGCCTTGTCAGTACCGCCTGTAACACTTACGGTGTTGTCCATCGTATAGCCGGTATTGAATACCTGCCATCTGTCATAATACTCAACACCGTCAAGTTCGGAGATGCGCGGACCCCATGAGGTTGAGGAATACTGCGTGTCGCCGTTAATATAGGCCCAGTCATAGGTTGACGTGCTGAAAGTTCCCTGTGCCCATGTTTTCTGGAGGGGAATTTCATAGATCTTGTCAAACGACGATGTGTGCTTGAAGGAGACAACCGGTTTTGAATCAGCTGCGCCCGACTTCAGAGTGATCAGTATCACACCGTTTGCAGCACGACTGCCGTAGAGGGCTGACGCTGCGGCACCTTTCAGCACGCTCAGTGACTCGATAGCGTTCGGGTCAATGTCAGCAAGCCCTGATGATGAGCCAGCATTGTCTGCATCAAACGGAACGCCGTTTACAACAAACAGAGGCTCATTTGAACCGGTGATTGAAGATCCTCCCCTGAGGACGATCCTCGTGCCGCTGCCGGCCTGGCTCGAAGTGGTTGAGATGTTAAGACCTGCCACCTTGCCGCTCAGTGCTGTGGCAAAACTGTTGGTCTTGGTTGCGGTAAGAGCATCGCTCTTCACCTCGCTTGTTGAATAGCCGAGAGCCTTTTTTTCAGTCCTGATACCGAGTGCTGTGACAACAATCTCATCCATCACCTGGGTATCTGACTCCATGACAACGTCAACCGTGCTTCGCCCTGCGATTTCAACCTCCACTTTTTTCATCCCCACAAAACTGAAGACGAGGGTGGTTGAGCCAGCCGGAACATTCAGGGTGTACTTGCCGTTTGAATCGGTCATCACCCCCAGGGTCGTCCCCCTGACCTGGATCATTACCCCGGGGACGCCTGATCCGTCCTCGGCGCTGGTGACGGTCCCCTGTACCTGCCGCGTCTGGGCATAAGCCACAGAAACGGTGACAAGGACCACAGCAAAAAACATAAGGATTTTTCTCATAAATTGATTGGTTTAGGTTATTAATAGGGTTAAAAACAGCCACTTACAGTGTATCCTGATGACCTCAACCTCACACATCAACTCACAACCAGGTTACTATGAGAAAATTGAAACTACCACCTCGGCCAGCGTATCTTGTCCTTTTCATTGACAGGATTGGCGTCAAGCACGAACATGCCGCGTCCGTGAGTGGCAACTATTATCATGTTGTCACGGGGATGTACCTGCAGGTCATGGACATAGGCGAAAGGCAGATCGCCAAGCACGTCCCACCTTGTACCGCCGTCTTTGCTGATATAGACTGAGGCATCGGTACCCACATACAGAATATCACCCTTAACCGGATCCTCCCTGATTACATTGACGGGGCCGACGGGTATGTTGCCTGAGATATCAGTCCAGGTATCACCGAAATCAGTTGATTTCCAGACATAAACCTGGAAATCGTCATCACGCCTTCCCGTCTGGGTCATGTATACAGTACCGAGGTTATATCTGGATGCGACAATACGAGACACCCATCTGACGGGAACGTTTTTCGGCTTCAGTTCGGTCCATCCCTTGCCGCCGTCTTTTGTACGCCAGATCCTGCCGTCATCGGTCCCGGCATAGAGCAGACCTGCCTTCATGGGCGACTCATCGAGAGTCTGAATGGTCTGGTAGCTGATGTCACCCATCTTTTTGGGATCATTGAATGTAAGGTCAGGGCTGATGAATTCCCATGTGTTTCCCTTGTCACGCGACAACATTACATACTGCATGCCGTGATAAATGATGTCAGGATTGTGCGGAGAAAGCAACGTCGGGGCAACCCACTGCCCCCTGAGCCTCGGTTCATCGGCAAACCTTACCGGAAGGAGGTCCTTGCGGCTGGAAGGATAGTTATCCACCTCAGCCCTGGCGAGGGCGCCGTAGAAAGTACTTGAATATACAGTGTTGTTGTCGCGGGGATCAACTGCATGTGAACTTCCCTCTGCCCCCAGAGTATTTGTGAACTCCACAGGCATCACCCTGTCGCGACCACGAGAAAGGTCAACGCCTCCATAGAAACTGTGATGATCCTGAATTGAACCGAAGACCCTGAAGGGCACGCTGAAATCATATGCAATGTTGTAGAACTGCGCAAGGGGAAGCACATCAATCGGGTATTTCCATGTTGCCCCCTTGTCGTAGGATATTGTAAGACCGCCGTCCTGAACATTGAGGATGTAATTTGGATTGTTCGGATCAATCCATAATCCGTGGTGGTCTGAGTGCGGCCCTCTCAGTACTTTGAAGGTGGCGCCGCCGTCAACCGACTGGTGGAGCTGAATGCCCAGCGTGTAAATTGTATTTTCATCCTTCGGGTCAACCCTTATCTGACCAAAAACCCAGCCGTATGTGCCTGAGTGACGCTCCATGTAAAGCTTGGTATCCTCGGTGAGACCGCTTACCTGCTTCCATGATGCACCCGCATTGTCCGAACGGTATACAGTGGCACCCTTTATGACATCCTGCTTCTGGCGTCCGTAGGAATCAAGTTCACCTGGCTTTGCAATGTATGCTATCTCGTAATTGTCAAGAAGCAGGTAGAGAACGTCGGGATTGGTGAGGGAAATGTCAATTCCAATGCGCCCGCGGTTCTGGGGTGCAGGAAGACCGCTGTTTATCTCCTTCCAGTTCTTGCCGCCGTCAACCGATTTCCATACTCCGCAATTACGCGTATCAGAAAAAGTGCGCGGGTCATTCCACTTCAGCCTCATCCGCTCCCAGGTGGTTGCATACAGAGTGTTGGGATCACGCGGGTCAAGAATGATGTCAAAGACACCGGTGTACTGATTCACCGAAAGGATTTTCGTCCAGGTCTTTCCGCCGTCAGCGGTTTTGTAAAGGCCTCTCTCCTCGTTCGGGGTCCATTCATGGCCGGTGGCGGCTACATATACTATATCACTGTTTTCGGGGTTTACCCTGATCCTGCCAATTGTGTGAGTATTCTCGAGCCCGGCAAGACCCCAGGTCTTACCGCCGTCAGTGGTCTTATAAACGCCGCAGCCGGCGTTGGAACTGCGGAAGATGTTGGCTTCGCCCGTACCGACCCAAACTACATCCGGGTTCTTCGGATCGATTGCAATGTCACCGATGGAGGCCGTTGGCATCTCATCGAAGACCGGTTCGAAGGTGGTTCCCTCATTGACTGACTTCCAAACACCACCGGTAGCAGAACCTACCCATATTATATATTGTCCTCCCCTGGGGGAGATTGCCTCTACATCAGTGCATCTGCCGCTGATGTTTGTAGGGCCGATATACTGCCAGTGCATATCCTTGTAAGGTGATGTTGCCTTCATCTCAGCCTGGGCGCTGAACATTCTGATACGCTCGGTACCCTTAAGCACAGGCTGTTTTGCCTGCGAAAAAACCTGCAAAGGGATTGCAGCTAGCATCAATACAGACAATGCTGTCAGGACAGATGCAGTCATTCTTTTCATCATGATAATCTTGTTAAGTTAGTAATCTGGTTAAGTGTAGCACGTACACTTTATAGGTCAAAAAAAAACTGTTCGCTTCCTTTGTTAAATATATAACAGTAAGCAGTCAAAAAAACATGCTCTTTAACAGAAAATACAATAT
>CAZHAI010000040.1:6874-11490 GCA_964530645.1 uncultured Rikenella sp.
TTTCATAAATACAGAACTCCAGCAGTCAGGCCAATGGTCTGGCTGTCAACTGGTTGGCATTAAATGTCTTTCAGGAGGCAACCAGGGTGCCGTTTGTCGCCTGATAGGTCAAAGAGTTCTGACTATTGTGTTGCTTCGCACACTGCTGCGTATCTCCAGGCCTTCATGAAGAGCCTGATTATAAAGAGCGACTGAGTAGCAATAAAGAAAAGGAAGACCATGATTCCCCTGTCAGGTGTTGCACTGGCTGCAAACCAGAGCAGCAGAGCAATGAACACCGCATTGATAACTAGAACTGCCAGCACTGTCAGATAAGAGAGCCAGAACCTCTCCCCCAGTGCCCGGAAGCCTGCCCCCAGGGCTCTGAAAACCTTTTTCGATCCTGTGGCAGCTATCCATCTCCTCGAAGCGTCGGAAACAAACAGCCAGACGGGCAAACCAAGGGCCCACAGCGCAAAGAACAGATACATGATTTTTCCGGTTGGCATCTGGGATCCTGAAATGGTCATTTTAATAATTCCGGGCAGTCCAATCAGCGCAAAGGTGTAAGCTCCAATAATTAACATCATCAGCAGGGCAATCTTAAAGAATGGAATGAAATTGCCGGCAGATGCCCTTAGAAAATCTGACACCCTGAGTCTGCCCCAGGCCAGCGTGAACCGCCTGAAAAGTCCTCCTGCATAGAAAGTCATAATTAAGAATCCGACCGTGCCAAGCAGCAGGCCGGCAGCTGACACGGATGCTATCAACGCCCCGAAAGGTCTTCCGATGTCACCTGCAATGCCGATGTCAAACCCGTCACTTATCCGCCCGATTGCCATGCTGTTGCCGAAAATCATATTGAAGGATGTTTTCAGCGGATACGCAACGGCCAGTGTAATGACAAGAGTGGTGGCCCAGATAAACAGTATCAGCTTATATGACGATGCCGCATTCACGGCTCCTTTCTTAAGTGTTTTGAAGAGACTCATCCCGGTAGTGTTAAATTGTGAAAATTGAAATGATGATCTGCATAAGAAGCACGAACTTGTTCATCATGCGCCTCGAGGCCGTAAAGTTTTGCTCAAGCGTGTAGGAGTTATTGATGCGGTTGACATCCATATCAATCTTGTCATCCGGATCAATCTTTGCCCAAACCACCTTGCCGGTTCCGGTATACTCAAAGTCCCTGTATCCTGCAATGCCATCCCATGTCTCAAGTATCTCATCACCGTTGTCAAACCTGATCAGCACCTCCACGGGAAGCTTTACCTCTCCAAGTCTCTCGATACTTACTCTTGACAGGTACAGTGTGTCACTGGAACGGTCGCTGCTGGCGTATGTAACAGAATCACCCTCAACCACTCCCGAATAGCTCCGGATCTTGTTGCTTGTGATGCCTGTAAGCCTGTAATCGCATATCCCGCTGCCATAGAGCACCTGGTCAAAGAACCAGTTCATATTCTCCCCGAATTTGCTGCCGTGTTCGCGCCTGACAACATCATCCACAACAGCAATGAAGTCTTTTCCGGAAGGATGCCTGAATGCCCAGCGGCTGTAATACTCCCTGAAGACATTATCCATAGTCCTGGTTCCGATGATCCCTTCCAGCGTATGGAGCCACGTTGCTGCCTTGCTGTAAGACATTGTGGAATATGTGTTGTGCGGATACATCCACGATGGAAGGTCGTTCGTCGCAATATTGTGTCCGGGTGATGTAATGTAACCAAGTCGCCCCTGGTCAGCATCAGATATCTTGAGGAAGGGAAGATTCAGGAGGCCATAGCCATCACCGTAACAGTGATCAACAATGCGTTGTTCCCAGTAGGAATTGATCCCTTCATCCACCCACGGTTCCTCGAACTCATTGCTTGCCAGGATGCCCATGAAATAGGCATGGCCAAACTCATGGATCGTTACCATCTCCGCCATCTTCAGAAATGACGGTACCGCTCCTCCGCCCGAGGAGGTGAAAAGTGTAGTGTATTCCATCCCCCCTGCTCCGGCTCCCGAAACAGGTGGATCAACGAACGTGAGATGGGGCCAGGGGTATGGTCCTACTCTCTCACCGAGATAGTCGAGCGCATGCATCACCGCCTCAAACTGATTGTCTGCCTTTTTCAGACCGGTCTCACTCGTCAGGAGAGTGATATCAACGTTATTCCACTTTCTTGTAAGAACCTTGTATCCTGGCCAGGCGGTCCATGCAAAGTCAACTATATCCTCAGCTCTCCAGACCACCTTCTTGAGGCCTTCACCGAGGTCGATCTCCTCAATGAGCATCCCTCCCGAGCCGGTCACAAAATCCGAGGGGAGAGTAACTGACACATTATAAACGGAATGATTCGCGTAAAACTCCGAATTGGGGTGGAACTGATGGCAGTTCCATCCGTCTGTCTCACGCTGGCGCATGCCGGCGGTTTCATAAACACCAAATTTGGGAAACCATTGCGCAACGAAATGAAAGTCATCGACATACCCGGTCCTCACTATCGGCGACGGGAGCTTGGAAACGAACTCAATATTGAGGGTAAGAGTGTCTCCGGGCTCCACGGTGCCCGGAAGACCTACCCTCATTACAGTCCTGTCATTTATATTACCGTCGTCGGGCGAGACATACCTGAGGGAGTCAAGAAGGTCATTGCCTTTTCCGTCAGCGACGGAGGTTACCTTCACCCATCCCCAGCCTTCGTCGCCGGCTGCCGACCATCGCCCCTTCGCGTTAAAAGTGCTCTTGTTGCTGCTGAAAGCATTGAGGTACATGTGCATCATCGCCTCGCTTACCGGGGCGGAGGAGTGATTGACCCAGAATGCGGTCATCCAGCCGTTGAGGGTGTGTTCCTCCGGATCCAGAACAACGTCAATATCATAGCCTGTCAGCCTGGCACTCAGTGGCTTGTCTAATACAACCTGACCGCCGGCCACGAATGGCAGCAGGCAGAAGAAAACAGAAAAAAACCTTCTCATTACTGTCCGTTTATTGAATAAACCCATAAAACTAAGTCATAATTTCCATCCTTTACTAACTTTGCACATAATTCTTATTTTGTGCAATGGCGAAAAGAAGCACTCGCGATATGATAGTTGGGGTTGCTGCCGGGCTGTTTGCCACCGCCGGTCTGCGAAGGACCACGATGGAGACAATTGCTGCAGCAGCCGGACGAGGCAGGAGAACGGTATACATGTATTTCAGCAACAAGGCTGAGATCTATGATGCTGTTGTGGAGATGGAAATCCGGAATCTCGCCGGGCCGTTGAGCAATATAGTCCAGACAGAGGGTCCGCTTGATTTAATACTGATGCGATATAGTGAGGAAAGGGTGCGGGGAATTGGCCGGCTTCTGGAGAGGAATCCACTCCTAATGAAAGATTTTGCCATGGGCCACAGCAGGATTGAGCGTCTGAGGGACAAGTTGCAGAAGGCTGAAATGAAAATGCTTGTGCCGCTTTTCAGACAGTATGCAGCCGGAAGCAGCGCCCCCGGCAATCACTCTCCTGAAGATTTCGCCTCAATGTTGCTTAACCTGCTTCGGGGAACCGACAGACTTATAACAAAGACGGACGGACTTTATGAGGCCATCCGTCTTTCGTCATTGTCAACCTGGGTGTTGCTCAGGGCTATTGAGTGCGAAAAGCCTCCGCCAGTCTGAGGACACGGGCTGTCTGTCTCAGCAGCAGGTCAGCTGAGCGAGCGGTATTTTTTCATTATGTCACCGGAATTCATCATTACATCGATGTACTGCGCCCTTGTATAGGGAAGCTTGTTTTCGGATTTCTTCATTGAAAGCTTTCCGCGGAAACTGTTAAGATCCTTGTAGCTGTGACCGTCCATCCACTTCCCGATCTCTTCGGTCATCGACTTAACAACATCCACCCCGTTGCGGTATAGCGTGCTCACGACCTGCACCGCATCTGCCCCTGCCAGGATCATCTTGATTACATCATTAGCAGTATAGACACCCGTAGATGTACATACAGAAGCTTTTACAGTGCCGTATAGCATCCCCGTGAAACGCAGCGGAAGCTTGTTGTCTTCGCTGCTGCTCAGGTTGTAAGGCATTGTATGCAGTTCCGTAAAAATATCAATATCAGGTTGCAGAAGCCTGTTGAAAATAACAACAGCATCGGCTCCGGCCTTGTCAAGCTCCGAAATGAACCTGATTGTGTTCGTATAATAAGGGGTCAGTTTCACCGCCACCGGGATCTTAACGACTGCCTTCACTTTACGGAGCGTTTCAACCTGCCTCTTCTCAATCGTCTCCCGGTCATTTCCGGTCTCATCAGGGAGTGAATAGAAGTTAAGCTCGAGCCCTGCCACACCTGTAGCTGCAGCCTTGGCTGCGTACTCAACCCAAACATCATCGGTGACGGCGTTTAGACTTGCGATGAGAGGAATTGAAACCGCCTCCTTTGCTTTCTTCAGGTTCAGCAGATAGTCGTCCGGAGACTCCGGCACAGTCTGTGAGTTGGGGAAGAGTGTCACCTGTTCCGCATTACGGTGTTCATACTCCGTCTTCCGCTCGAATAACTCAAGATTTTCAAGTTGTACCTGCTCTTCGAAGAGCGACTTGTAGACGATTGCTGCGACGCCGGCTTCCTCCATTTGACGCAGCTTGTGGGTATCTGTCGACAGGTTG
>CAZHAI010000041.1:0-11426 GCA_964530645.1 uncultured Rikenella sp.
GTTTTAAAGCATACGATACTATCCGGTGGCGCCATGCACTGTGAGGCACATTGGATGGAGCCGTGAGAAATTTCTGAAAATCCCTCAGGTATCCAGACCTCTGGAAAAAATCCGGAAAGTTATGTCATACATATATTTTCGGGAGGCTAAATTTCACCTCTGCACCGCTGAAAACCGGATTGTTTTGAATAGATTTACTGTCGCTTTACAATAAATTTCAAATTAATATAACCCCGGTATGAAACTTTTAAAAGCACTCGTTCCGCTGTTGTTAATATTTTTCGGTTGCTCCACGCCCGAAAGATTTGATGTTCTGATCAGTAACGGCAATATCATTGACGGCTCAGGCAATGTCGCCTACATAGCTGATATTGGTATTATGTCCGACAGCATTGCGGCCATCGGCGACCTCAGAAAAGCCAGCGCTGAAACTGTGATTGATGCCACAGGCATGACTGTTGCGCCGGGATTCATAAATATGCTTAGCTGGGCGGTGGAGTCGCTGATCGAAGACGGAAGATCTCTTGGCGACATATGCCAGGGGGTGACCCTTGAAGTGCTCGGCGAGGGCGATTCATGGGGTCCCTGGAATGAAAGTATGAAGCTTGAGATGAAGGCCTCACAGGGCGACATAAAATATGATGTCGAATGGACCACTCTCGGTGAATACCTTGAATATCTTGAGAAGAAGGGTGTTTCAACTAACATAGCATCATTTGTTGGCACCTCCACCCTTCGGATACATACAATCGGATACGAAGACCGGCCACCGACTGCAGCAGAGATGGACTCGATGAAGCTGCTTGTCAGGCAGGCAATGGAGGAGGGGGCCATCGGAGTAAGCTCTGCACTTGAATATATTCCTGCAAGCTTCGCCTCTACTGATGAGCTCGCAGAACTGTGCCGTGTGGCAAAAGAGTATGACGGTATGTATATCTCCCATATCAGGAACGAGGATGAGACGTTCCTTGAGGCCATCGACGACTTTCTCAGGGTGCCCCGGGAGACCGGCATCAGGTCGGAGATATACCACCTGAAGCAGGTTGGCCGTACCAACTGGGACAAGCTTGATCAGGCAATAGCAAAGATCGATTCCGCCAGAGCCGCCGGGCTGCAAATAACTGCAGACATGTACAATTACCCGGCCAGCTCAACCGGCCTGGGAATCCTGATGCCCGAATGGGTTCAGGAGGGCGGTTTCACGAAGTGGGTCGCCAGGCTGAAGGATCCCGCCATAAGAAAAGTGGTAGGTCCTGAGATCATCAAAACAATCATGAAAAAGCAGGGCACCCCCGAAAAAGTGCTCCTGATTGGGTTCAACACCGACTCACTGAAGTACCTGCAGGGAAAAACCCTGGCAGAGATAGCCGCGATGCGTGGTAAATCGCCCGAAGAGACAGTCATGGATCTCGTGATTGATGACGGGAGCAATGTATCTGCTGTCTTCTTCTCAATGTCTGAAGACAACCTGAGAAAACAGATAGCTCAACCATGGATGAGCTTCGGTTCCGACGGCAAGTCGATGGCGCCGGAAGGGGTTTCCCTCCTGTCGGCCACCCATCCGAGGGCATACGGTAACTTCGCCAGGCTCCTCGGCAAATATGTACGTGACGAGCAGGTCATAACCCTTGAGGAGGCTGTGCGCAGGCTTACCTCCCTTCCGGCTGAAAGCATGAAGATCGAAAGGCGCGGGGCGCTTAAGGAGGGATTCTATGCCGACGTGGTTGTATTTGACCCTGCTGAAATCCGGGATCACTCAACCTTTGAAAACCCGCATCAGCTCTCCACGGGGATGTCTCATGTCTTTGTGAACGGGGTGCAGGTTCTGCGCGATGGGGTGCATACCGGTGCCACTCCGGGCCGCGTCGTCAGGGGACCGGGATATACAGGAAAATAGAATTGCCTTGCCAGGGGTTGATGGCGGACAAGCCATGGGTGTCGGGACTGGCCGCCTGACTAACCGGCATATCCTGTGATGCTGAAAAAGGACCAACCGGCGACGGCAAAATGTTACCCTGCCGATTCGGACTCCTTAAGTTAGAATAGTCTTTACTTTTTTCTGAAAATCAAATTGATAAGAAGGAGTATGACTATGGCACCAATGGCGCCCGTCAGAATTGCGCCAATCCAACCCCCACCGAGAGTCACACCAAGCTTGCCAAGTATCCAGTAACCCAGCGGAGCACCAATGATACCAACTATTATGTTGCCCAGAAGGCCCAGTCCGCTGCCCCTGTAGATCATGCTGCCAAGCCACCCGGCAGCAGCACCGATGATAAGAGTCACAAGAATTTCCATAATCACAATATTTAGATTAATACTTAAAGGTTTTTCCGGATGCAAATCATAAACGTCAATTTGTACCCACGTACTGAGAACCTCTAAGATAACAATTAAAACATTACCAGCGTTTTCTATTCACTATAAAAGGGCCTTTCCACAGGCAATTCCTCATCAGTGAGAACCCTGAACAAGACCGGGTCTTTCAGAAGGTCACGCACATCGGCAGGACGGCCGTCGAGAAGAACCTGACTGTTCATGAACCGGATACCGTGACTGTAATCGACATACCAGTAAATGTGACCGCTGTATACGGGCTGTATCGGACTGCCGTCCGGCTTATGCCAGCCATAAATCACAACCCTGTCAGGCCTTTCAGCTATCCGGGATGAGATTATCACATCTTTCTTGATGCCCGCCACAAGCTGTCCATGACGCCCGCCTGCATCAGCCAGCTGCCTCTCTATTTGTGCATTATGCTCTTCAAACTTCGTCACCAGCTCATTTGCATTGCCAACCGGTCTGTAAAAGAAGGGTTCCGGTTTCAACACTGCCTGCGACCATATATGGTCACTCAGCCTTGACGTCAGCAGTGAAGCCCCGAACAGGTCAGCGAGCCTCTGGGCCGTACGCGGATTCATCGGGATGCGGCAGAAGTCGTCATCACTTCCGATTGCCAGATAATCCGGCATCACCTCGTATTCGAGAGTGTGAGGGTTTCCGCTAAGATCACTAAAAACACCCCTGAGGGTCACCGTCTCCCTGAGGAATGCCGGGATATTTCCCGAGGCTGCCGCACGGAAGATCTCTTCCTCCCTCTCCTCCCGCTGAAGATCGCGGAGGCGTGCCATAAACTGCGAGCCTGTCTCAGCCAGGGGCTCACGCGGTTGGATGTTCAGTCTCCTTACGGGAACAACAACCGTGTCAGCTATGAAGCCGGAATAAGCCCTTTCGCCAAAATACCGGTAGCCTTTCTGCTCATGCCTTGTTCCACTGAGTATGCTGTGGATGAATCCGTTATACTCAACCTGGTGTGTGTGGAATATCTTGCCCCCGGGATTGGGTTTGAAGATGAACTCAATCCGTCTGTCGCGTGACCTGTACCATATGAGGGAATCGCGTTCGATTCCTTTCATCCTGAATGACCGGGCGAGGAAATCCTTCATCATCCTGCTGCGGTACCAGGTGCCTCCTGTCGGCGACACAAGAGGCTTCCCATTGTAGATCACCACGCTGTCATTGTATGCCAGGGTGCACAGGTGCCTGCCGGAACCCGGCTTCAGCCAGTTTGTGAGCTTCGGTCCGTAGAGGGTGTCATCATAGCCGTAGTTGCTGTCGATAAAAGCTATCCGAACCACCTGTGACGGTATCTGCTCATGTGCGTCGATGTAACTGAAGATGAACCGTCCGCCGCCGCTGTGACCGTTGAGCACCAGTTCAGGGTCCCACGGGGCAAACATAGCCGTTATCTCCTCAACAATCTGCCTGACCTGCTCCCTGTAATCCGGTGTGGCCGCGTTCCATGCCGGCCAGCTCTTGCGGTTGTTTTCAAGATATGCAACAACCAGAGTCCTGTCAGCAATTGTCTCCCTCAGGAAACGTGTCTGGGCGCCTATATGCTGGATGTCATAATGCCAGTCGTCTCCCTCCTTAAGCCTTTTGCCAGATGTCTGCTCAATTGTGTTGCCGTTCGGGAGAGCATACAGGACCAGCAGGACGCGGTCATTCTTTCCGAATCCCTCCAGTGGTGCATTGATGAGTATCCTTATGCCCGGGGGAGAATCTTCAATTACAGTCTGCTGTTCGTCATACAGCCCCGAGGCTTTAAATCCCGGCAGAAGCTGGGCCCTGGCCGTCAGGGCCAAAGCGGCCATTACCACACCCAGGAGCAGTTTTTTCATTTGCTGCCGATGCCGTTGATATACTCCTCAAGCATCGTATATCCTGAGGCAGCAACGGTGTTCCTGTCTGCAGGATCAGATGGGTTGAGTCCCCTTTTTGTCTCCCATTTGTCCGGCATTCCGTCACCGTCAGTGTCAGCCGGGACATCATCTGTCAGCAGCAGCGGCCATCCGCCTGCACTGTCCTGGCTGTCGATTATGCCTGTGCCGGCTCCGTATGTATCGCCGTAGGCACACTTGCCGCTCTTCGTCTCACTGATGATCCTGCTGTCATAGCTGTCGCGGCGCGGCAGGGTTGCTCCGGTATTCTTCAGAACAGATTTATAGGCACAGCTGGCCTTTTCTGTTTTAACAGGTGCAGAAGGAAACGGACTGGAGGAAAGGATCGATGCCACCCCGGCATAGTCGCCCTCCACCCCGGCCCGGTTATCGGAGGTTACTGCCGGGCTGCCTTTCATGTAATTGCCTGATATATACCAAATGCCCAGGGAATCAAACGGTTCCAGTATCCGGCTGAGAACCGATTTCTTCGTTGCGGGGCCCGGTTTGTAGTAGTTGTTTACAATGTTCTGCTGACCCAGTTCACCTCCGTATGAGCTGTTGAATCCCCAGTTGAAGATTACGTTGTTCCGGAAATCTACTATCTCTGTCCCGCGGGTGTCAGGGTGGTACCTCGCCCCGCAGAAACGAGGCAGCCTGCTTGTATGGCTGGCAAGGAGGTTATGATGGAATGTGGCTCCCTTCCCGCCCCAGATTCCACCGTAGCCATGCTCCCCCTTGGGGTGACCTGCATCATAGAGGCTCTCGGCAATGAGGCACCACTGAAGCGTGAAGTTCTCATTGTCGTAAAACGAAGCAGTCTCATCAACAGACCAGCTCATTGAACAGTGGTCAACGATAATGTTTTTATGTCTTATGCATGAGATTGCGTCTTTCGGCTCCTCGCCGGGAACCCTGTTGCCGCACCTGAACCTGACGTATCTTATAATCACGTTGTCAGACTCGATAGAGACCGTCTCCCCGCTGATGCAGATACCATCACCCGGTGCTGTCTGCCCTGCAATTGTCACATCGCCTTTTGAGATGTTCAGCCTCCGTTTAAGCTCTATGGTTCCCGAGACGGCGAAAACTATCGTCTTCGGCCCCGGCTTGTTCAGAGCCCAGCGGAGAGAACCCTCGGCAGGCTTGACCACGGAGTCTGTGAGATTGGTAACGGCGTAGACCGCACCGCCCCTGCCTCCCGTAGTGAACCGGCCGAATCCCTCAGCACCCGGGAATGCGGGTATCTGCGCTGATGCAAGTGATCCTGCCAGGATGAAGAATACAAATGCGAAAAATCTGTTCATCTTACTTTGTTTACACTGACCCTTCCGTCAGGCGTTACAGTCTCCACTGTAATTTCAGCATTACCGTCACCACGCAACTCAACAATACCGGTTGTCTCCTCCCGGACCTGCAGACCGCTTATATTCACATCCGAACTGTTAAGAAAAAAGAGAAGCGGCTTGTTTTCAGCAACCAGACGCATGTTCTTGATTCTTATCCCCTTTGAGTCAATGCATGCCATTCCGTTTTCGGCGGTCATATCAATATTCTCCATTGTGATATTCTCAAGGTTCAGTTCCGGCAGTCCCTGGAGGTAAATAGCCTGTTGCGCCCCCCTGCAAGTTATGTTTTTCATCGATATGTTTTTAAACTGCGGGGTCTCCTCCGTGACCGGCGGTATTTCGCCAAAAGTTGTTTCGATGTTTTTGCCCTCCGCCAGCATCTCCGAGACCGATAGGCCGCCGTAATAGAGGTTGAACGAGATGGCCTGTGTGGGAATATCTGTCATCAGGATGTCATTGAACCATATGTTCTCAACCACTCCTCCCCTGCCACGGTTGCTCTTGAAGCGTATCCCCACGTCAGTGCCCATGAAGGTGCATCCGGCCACCGAGACATTCCTGACTCCGCCCGACATCTCGCTGCCGATTGTGACTCCTCCGTGTCCGTGGTAGACGATGCAGTTCCTTATGATGAGGTTCTCTGTGGGCATGCCTCTCTTCCTGCCGTCCTCATTCTTGCCTGATTTGATGCAGATTGCATCGTCGCCCACATCGAAGCTGCTGTTGTAAAGCAACGCATTGCGGCATGATTCTATATCTATCCCGTCACCGTTCTGCGAGTACCAGGGATTACGGACGGTGATGTTCCTGATGGTGAGATCCTCGCACATGAGGGGATGGAGGCACCACGCAGGGGAGTTCTGGAACACAGGACCGTCAAACATTATCTTTTTACAGCTGACAAGGCTCACCATCACAGGACGGAGAAAATCTCTCATGCCCTCATAGGCATCGATGCCTCCCTCGAGCGGAATCGGAACATTCATCTCGCTCTGTTCCATTGCCTTCATGTAGGATCCGGAAGGGTACCATGTCTTCCCGTCCACGCTGACAACGCCTCCGGAACTTACCAGGTCATTCCACATCGGAGGCGGCAGCTTCTCCCTCTTCACGTGCCTCCAGGAGTGGCCGTTGCCGTCCCATACACCCTTCCCGGTGAAAGCGATGTTCTCAAGCCCTTTGCCGTATATGGGTGAGATGCACCTGACAGTGTTGTAACCCTCGAAACTTGTCTCGATGAGCGGGTAGAGGCTCTTGTCGGGACTGAAGAGTATCAGTGCACCTTCGTCAGCATGCATCCTGATGTTACTTTTAAGGATTATCGGTCCGGTCAGCCATATCCCGCGGGGGATTACAACAGTTCCTCCCCCCTTTGCCGAGACTGACTCTATCGCTTTGCGGAAGGCATCTGAATTGAGGGCGATACCGTCGCCCACAGCCCCGAAATCAGTGATTGAGACACTGTTGTTCGGTATCTGCGGTTCAATCACCTGCGGCATGCTGAATTCGATGTCCCTGTAGATCTCGCCGGCGGGCGTGACCGGTGCGGGGAGAGCGGCAGGGACAGCGGGCGAGATTGAAGCAGATACATCGGCAGGGGCAGCCGGTACGCTGATTTTTGCGGCAGGCGGATTTATGCTGCCGCGCCTGAGTTCCTTCATTGCGCTGAAGACAAGCTGCGCCACAGCCGTGGCGCCGGCAGGCTGGAAGTGTGTATTGTCACTGCTTCCTTCAGGGTATCCCTCATAAACCCCGGGAGGGAAGTTCATGAAATAGGTCAGGGTGACATATTCACGACCCCGCTGCGTGAAAAAATCCATACTTAATGAATTAAGATCGATGAGATATGTGCCGGTCTCAGAAGCAACCTCGCGCATTGCAGAGGGATAGTCGCCATGCGTGTTGCCCAGCCTGTCATCCTTCCAGGGATAGTTTCTTGCGACCGGCGTCACCAAAATGGGTGTTGCTCCCTTCTCACGCGACTGATTCACATAGAGTCTCAGAAATTCCCTGTAGCCGGGAAGTGAGGTGTAGCGCTCACCTTTGTTCACCGAGGCGTCATTGTGTCCGAACTGTATTAATACGAGGTCACCGGGACTGAGCATCCGGTATATCTCCGACCATCTTCCCTCCTCGAAGAAGGAGCGGGTGCTGCGTCCTCCGCGAGCCCTGTCCTCAACGATCACACTGTCATTCCTGACAAGGTGCCTTATCATGTTCAGGGAGTCTGATGTCATGAACGACTGGAATACCTGGCCCCAGCCCATTATGGGATACCGTTTCGAGGTGTAATCCTTCTCCAGTGAATAGTCAGCAACTGTTGAGTCGCCAATAAGCCACACCCTGGTTATCTTATTCTTTCCCCCCGCGTTAGTGTATTCTGCGGGATTTCCCGGTGCAAATGCCGAAAGAATTCCCGTCAGAATAAACATTATCAAAAATCTGCTCAATCTCATGATCATTCCATTATTAAAATCCTGAACCAGTTGAGGTCAATGCAACCTGCATCATTTGTATAGCCGTCACGCAGGGCGAAGAAACCGGCTTTTGCCCCGATCCACATTCCCTGGCGGGCAGTAAACGGCTCCCCGGCATTAAAATATTCCGTTCCGTTTGTGCTGTAGCTGAAGCGGCACCGGGCGCCTGCTTCGACAGTCAGCCTGAAGAAGAGTTCACTAATGCCGATCTCCCGGGAAAAAATCTCCACTTCAGGATTGCCTTTGTCGGCATCGGTGCATCTCACTACCCTCAGCCGGAGTATGCTGTCCGATCTGCTGAGGGATATATACTGGTAATCGCGGCCCATTACAATCATCCCGGTCTCCTCGCCGTCAGATCTCAGTGTGCAGTTGACGGATGCCGTAGCCGTAAACTTTTCAGCTGGCAGCTTGCGGAGAAAAAGATTCGGAACATTCCAGAGATTAATCATGCTGTCAGGCTTTGGAATGCAGTTCAGCCGGTAGAATCCGGCGGAAGCCGATGGGTAACCCCAGGTCACGGAAGGATTGGCAGGCCATTGCCAGTTAAGCGGCCTGATGTTGCCGTCAAACTCATCGCCAGAATCATTTCCAGCAGGTGAATCCGGTTTGTCACTTGAGCCAAACTCATCAACAGGGTCTTTTATGACAGACGAACCCGGTCTGTCAAACCGTGGCGCGGCAAACGAGGTTACAGGCTCACCTGTGCCGTCTCCGTCCTCATCGGTGCCGATTACAGGCCAGTCGCCTACCCATTCAAGAGGTTGGAGATGGACGATTCTACCGTACGGACCCTTGTCCTGGAAGTGGATGAACCAGTCATCCCCGGCGGGGGTTGTCACCCATGCGCCCTGGTGCGGTCCGTTGACTGATGTATTGCCCTGGTGCATCACCTTCCTGACCTCATAGGGTCCGAACACATTCTTCGATCTGAGTGCAAGCTGCCATCCGTTGGTGACTCCGCCGGCAGGGGCAAAAAGGTAATACCAGCCATTCCTCTTGTAGAACTTCGGCCCCTCGACGGTCGGGTTGTCATCATGGCCGTCAAAAACCATAACCGGGTCACCGGTTACGCCTGCGCCGTCAGGTTTCATGCGGATAACCATCAGAACGCTTTTCACCCCGGCCCTGCTACCGGCGAAGGCATATGTGAGGTAAGCGTTTCCGTCATCGTCCCACAAAGGGGAAGGATCAATCAGCCCCCGCCCCTTCATTACAATCACCGGCGCACTCCACGAACCTGCGGGGTCTGAAGCCTTAATCATGAAGATGCCATGGTCAGGGTCAGGATAGAAAATATAGAACTCGCTGTTGTGTATTCTGATGCACGGTGCCCAGACGCCACCCCCGTGCCGGACTGAGGAATAGTATTCCTCCGGCTGAAGCCTTTCAAGGGCATAACCTGTAAGCTTCCATGTGATCAGGTCTGTGGAGTGGAGCACGGGCAGCCCGGGAACGCAGTTGAATGATGAGGCAACCATGTAGTAATCATCGCCTGAGCGCACCACATCAGGATCAGAGTAATCAGAATGCAGTACCGGGTTTGTGTAAACCGGGTTCTGTCTGCCTGTTCCGCCGTTGCAACCATTCATTATGATTGCATAAATGGTGATGATGAACAATGCCGTCCGGGCAGGAATATAGTCTCTCCTTTTCTTCATCGATTGGAATGAAATATAATCCGATGATCTCCTTCTGATCTTACCCCCGGACCGGGAGGTTGCTCCCGGTCCGCAGGGGTAAGCACAGAACTAACCCAAATCCAGTCGAACTCTATTATTCTTTCCAACGTGGTGCACCGGCAGTTTCAATGCCTGCAAAATTCCTGTCAAGGAAAGAGAAGTCTCCTCCTGCAGGATTATTCCACAGGCCTGTTGAAGCGCCGCTGCAGGCCGTCATCAGCTGTTTCACGGGTGCAGTTGTGCCGTCATAAAAGTCAGTTGTATAGTATGACCCTGACACAGAAAGTGTCATGGACCCCGGTCTGACACCATTGGACCTGTCGATACTCTGCCCGAAAATACAGTCGCTGATTGCAATAGTGCCCGTTGATGTATTGCTTGTACCGAAGTCGATGAAGTACCTCGACGAGGCGGCATCCATTGTTGTTTCGTTGAAGGTACAGTTGTCCACCACAACACTCTGGCATCCTGCGCCGCTGCCGTAATTGATTATACCGCCCCTTAGCTTATAGACAGTGCTGTTAATGAATTTGATATTGATGAAATTCCCGGTTGCAGCGCCGTTAAGCACCCCGTAATGGCTGTCAAAGGCAAAGTCATACATCACGCAGTTAAGGAATTCAACGCTGTTGATGACCTGGCCTGCCGCGTTTCCGCGGAGGCGGATAACGCTTCGGCCGGAGTTCCTGATAACACAGTTCCTGAACCTGATGGCGCCGATAGAAAATGCATCAAGTTCCTGGTCAATCAGACCACGGTGTTTAAGGAGACCTGCATCGTCATAGGAACAGCTGATGTCAACATTTTCAAAAACCAGCGAATCAGAAAGTGTCATTGAGGTCCCGATGTCAAACATATGGTTACCGCCACCGGTCATCAGGTAGATTATCGGTGGTTCATCGGGGAGAATACCCCTGACCTTTGTGCTTGTCCTTACGGTATCAACCTCCGGCAGCCCGTATGAGGCTCCGTTGACAAGGAGGATTACTCCGCCGGAAGAGAGAGCGTCAAGGGCTGCCTTGAGATCCCCGCCGGGAGGTACAAGCACATCTCCTTCAATTATTACGCTTGTCTTTCCCCTGACAAAGTTGCCGTTCATCAGTCTCACTTCATAGACGCCGTTTGGCAATCCGGTGACCTGCCTTCCGCCCAGTGCAAGATCTTCTGCACTGAGAGTGAAGGGAAGCTGACTGGTTCCGCTTACAAACATGAGCGATGTGGCCGTTGATCCGGGCTCCCACTGAACTTTACATGCGTTCATTGCCGACATGAATGTTTCAAAGCCGTCGAAGAGGTTCTCCGGGTCGGTTTTAAATTTCGCCTGTGACCACTTCGACTCTTCCACGCCCTGAAGGGAACTGACAGCCTTGATCCTCGCCCAGAACTGAGTGTCTCCGGCGGGCAGTATGTAGGTGAATGAGACCTGATTTTCCTCCGTGGCAGGAACCTCGGCAGAATGCACCAGATTAACAGGAGCGGTCTCACCGTCATAGATCTCCAGAAGGTACTTTTCTGCGTTTTTGACTGATGACCATGTGAGGGTAACAGTCGTTGTATTGCTTATGACCGCATCCAGACCAACCGGCGAAAAAACCCTGCTGAACTCCAGCTCTTCCACCACCGGGTCAATATCCTCCTTGCACCCTGAGAAAACCAGGGAAGCAATCAGCCCGGCAAACAATCCTGTATATATAATTA
>CAZHAI010000042.1:0-11402 GCA_964530645.1 uncultured Rikenella sp.
GATCATTAAAGTTAAGTTAAAATCAAGAAGTAAATGTCATTATTGTTTACTTTACGTCACAAAATTATCTGTCGTTGAAGAAGTTTTTGGTGATTTGTGTCATGCTGGCATTCCCTCTATCCTGGATGCATTCCCAGACTGTGGAAAAAAGGTACATTCAAATTGACGGACTAACGGCTGACGAGAACGGTTATATTGTTCCTGATGTAAGCATTTACTCGAAGCATCTCCGTCGCGGGGCAGCCAGTGACCACAGGGGTATATTTTCAATAATAAGCGCACCGGGTGACACCGTTTTTTTCAGCGCAATCGGCTATAAATCGACCCTGCTGACAATTCCATTAACCACTGCGGGAGACCATTACATAACCGACGTTATTATGGTCACTGACACAATCCAGATCGGCGAGGTGCTTGTCCTGCCATGGAAAACCTACTCGGAATTCAAGAGGGCTGTTCTCGAAAACAAGCCTGTTGATCCGCTGATTGAGAACATGGAATACAACCTGGCAATGCTTCAGCAGCAGATATGGAGCGACATGACCCCCACACCGGGTCAGGCATACCGCTACACCATGCAGCGGATGTCAGACAATCTCTACACGAGGGGCCAGATGCCGGCAAATAACCTGCTCAATCCATTTGCCTGGCAGAAATTTGTCAATGGGGTCAGGGACGGAATGCTGAAGAACGAGCCCTCCAAGACCAACAAGGTTAAAAAAATCAAGAGCCGCAAGAAAAAAAAGAGTGACTGATGACACGGTCATCCGGAAAAATACTCACTTTGATTATTGCTTTGCTTGGGGTGATCCCTCCCTGCCTTGTCCAGGCACAGGAGAAGGTCATTGAAGGAACTGTAACTGACACAGCCGGGTTACGAATCCCCGGAGTCACAGTCTTTTTGCCCGACCTTAACAAAGGTACCGTGACCGGTGAAGACGGATCATTCAGGCTGATGCCTGGTCCTGCTGCCGGTAACCGCCTCACTCTCATATTTTCATCCTTAGGGTACAGGAATGACACTCTTATCCTGACCCCTGAAAAGCAGGCCGGTCAACTCCTTATCAGGTTACGCACCGAGGTAATCAACATAGGGGATGTACAGGTGACAGCCAGGAGGCCTGACAATATTACTGTTATCAGTATCCCGGCAGTAGCCGGGGCCGTTATACCCTCGGTAACCGGGGGAGTTGAAGCTGCGATTGCCACCCTGCCTGGAGTGGCATCATACAGCGAGCTAAGCTCAGGATACTCCGTCCGCGGTGGCAGCTATGACGAAAATCTCGTATATATCAATGATGTCGAAGTCTACCGACCCTACCTCATCCGGACCGGGCAGCAGGAGGGTCTTAGCAGGATCAATCCTGATCTTACCGCCTCTGTGAACTTCTCACCCGGAGGATTCAGTGCATCATACGGTGACATGATGTCATCAGTGCTTGACATAACATACCGGGAGCCTGAAAGAAGAGAAGGATCTGTCTCACTCAGCCTCCTCACCTCTTCAGCCCATGCAGGTGTGCGAAGCAGGGATGACAGGCTCTGGTTCATTGCCGGGGTACGCTACCGTTCCAATGCAATACTCCTTGGCAGTCTTGACGACCGCGGAGCATACAGGCCTCGTTTCGCAGATATTCAGGCTCTTGCCGGCTTCCAACCAGACAAAAACACCAAAATCACGCTTTCAATCTGGGGTTCGTCAAACAGCTATAACTTTATTCCTCAAAGCCGGACAACCACATTCGGCACCTTTGAGAAGGCATACCGTCTCTACGCATGGTTCGCCGGCGCTGAGCGCGACAGGTATGAAAGCGGCGGAGGCGCACTCACTCTCGGGCTCAAACATAATGAACGCCTTGCATCAAAGTTCATCCTCTCAGCTCATATTGCCGGCGAGAATGAGAACTATGACATCAGGGGTGCCTACAGTCTGCTCGCCCTTGATCAGGATGTCGGAAGTGAAAACATTCCTGACACCCTCCTGAATGCAGGGATTGGAAGCTGGCTCTCACATGCCCGCAACTCTTACAGAAGCACTATGGCAGGTGTTTCTTACCGCGGCTCAGCCTCCTCAGGAAGAAACAGCCTGGAGTGGGGCCTGAGTGCGAGGCACAGAAGCAATGATTCACATCGCAACGAATGGCTGCGGGTTGATTCCGCAGGGTTCACCCTGGGAGGGACGGGAGAAGGCCTTGCGCTCACCTCACGGTCACATCTGAGCGTTGCCGCCAGAAGCTTTAACGCTGAAGGCTGGATCATCAGCCGGACAGGATTCATGATTGCTGGCAGGGCAAGCGATCTTAATGCCGGCATAAGGACATCATATGATACCTATAGCTCTGAGCTGCTTGTCTCACCCCGCGTTTCGCTCAGGACCGAGATAAACAGGAACTTCTCCCTGTACATAGCAGCAGGGGCATACAATCAGCCCCCGGCAGGACGGGAGCTGATGCTAGCCGACGAAACCGGCACCCCTCGCCTGAAGGCCCAGCGTTCGTACCACCTGACTGCAGGGGCACGTTACGACTTCATTGCATGGGAACGACCATTCAGATTCACTGCGGAAGCCTGGGGCAAACAATTTGACCGATTGGTTCCCTACCTCGTTGATAATGTCAGGCTGGTATACTACGGTGGCAACATAGCCAGAGGCTATTCGGCCGGAATAGATATGCGCGTGAACGGTGAGTTCGTCCCGGGAGTTGAGTCGTGGTTCAGCCTGTCACTGATGAAGTCTGAAATGCAGATACCCTCTCTTTCAACGGACCGGTTTCCCTCTCCCTTTGATCAGAGGGTGCACTTCAGCATCTTCTTCCAGGATTACCTGCCTTCTCATCCCGATTTCAGGGCTCATATTAGTCTCGCCTTCGGTACCGGAATTCCGACTTCACCACCGGGAATTGACCAGTGGGATATCTGGTTCAGGATGCCACCCTACAGGCGAATCGATATCGGCTTCTCGAAGGTGCTCATTGGCGATTCTTCCCGGAGGAAGGAGTCGTTTCTGAAAGAGCTGGTTGCAGGCTTTGAGATCTTCAATCTGGCCGACATAAGAAACACGATTTCATATACATGGATCCGTACGGTCAGAAACAGCCAGGGAGAGACGAGAGAGTATGCTGTGCCCAATTATCTCACGAGAAGAAGCCTCAACCTGAAACTGACAGCACAATTCTGACGTATAAGGTATCCGGAGTGACTTTTATTTCTAATTTAGTACCCTGATGAACAGGTTTGAGATCACATTCACAGCCATTATGGCCACAATCATTATTCACCTGACTGTGGCTGTTGTCTTCATGTCCGTAAAGATCTCGGCACTGCAGCGTGAGATAGCTGCGGAGATCATACTTTCTTTCGAGGAAGAACTTCCCGATCCGGACATGGAGAAGGCTCTTGAACTGGCAAAGAGCGACCAGTTTCAGGGAGCCAGCGCAGAGGAACTTGTAAACATAATTAAGAATATCGCAGACAAGCCTCTGGACATCGATCCGAAGGAGTACGAGGAGATGGTGAAGGAGGAGATGGTGAAGAGCGGACTCCTGAACGAAAAGAACTTCATTGATGACCGAAAGATAGCTGAGGAAGCCGGGACGGAGGAGTTTGCCATACCAAAAGAGGAGGTTAATGCCCAGGTGACCGAGCAGAAGAAGAAGCCTTCAGAAGAGGGAACCTTCAGGGGCCCGACACGTATATTCTATGACCTTGCGGGGCGCAAGCACGTATTCCTGCCGGTCCCAATATATAAATGCGAAGGTGCGGGACAGATAACCCTCGCCATTGTGGTGGACCGCAGCGGCACTGTAATTAAAGCCGAACCCGCCTCAAAACTCTCAACCACGAAGGATCCCTGTCTCACTGAAACGGCAGTTGAACACGCCTACAAATCAAAGTTCAATGCAAATCAGGGCGCTCCTGAAAAACAGGGCGGCTATCTGACATTCGTCTTCGTATCCCAGAACTGAAGAAAATCAGAAAAGTGAGCCCTGTACCGGATAGTTATAGGGCATGACAAGCTCCGGCCGGTTGCGGTCGGCACGCGAGTTTGTAATAAGGGGGCTTACGGTATGAGCTGAAAGCATCTCTGATCCGACAGGCTCCATCAGTGCTGCCAGTGCGTCACCGGCAATGCCTTCCTTCAGCCAGAGGCTTTCTGCAGCAGCAGGGAGTATCACCGGCATCCGTTTTTTTGTGTTGTGAATCTCCTCCATGAGCTCGTTGGCCCTGGTGGTAACAACTGAAAAAGTATTAAGCGTCATACCGCCTTTAATAGTCCAGGAGTCCCATATTCCGGCAAGTGAGAAAATTTCTTCTCCCTTCAGGGCGATATACCAGGGTATCTTCCTTCCACCGAGATGCTGCCATTCAAAGAAGCCGCGCACCGGTACAAGGCAGCGCCTGGATTCAAAAGAATCCCTGAAGGCAGGCTTGGAAGAGACTGTTTCGGAACGGGCATTGAAGGTCTTGAGCATAATGTCCTTTGCCTCACTTTCATCGGTAACCCATGAAGGTATGAGTCCCCACCTGAAAAGCCTTATGCCTGAACTGCGGTCAGAACAGACAACAGGCATTGTGGGCAGGCTGTATGCATGATAATAGTAGCTCGGTCTGTATTTGTCGTGATCAATCAGCTCGCTGCCGTAACGCTCCTCGAGCTCTTCCCTGACAATATTTACATTAACTGTAAAACACATTGGAATGCAGTCTGGTAAACATATAAACCGGGCAAGTCAGAACCTGAGAGGGACCGGGGCAGAATAGCTGAAAAGATCAGTCTCCGGCCACTGATTGACCTTCTGCAGGAACCTGTACATCATCTGGTCAATGTCAGAAGTCAGTTCGGGACCGTTCCAGGAGCTGCTGTTCATAAGCACGACCCATGCGGTACCGTCAGGCATTCTCTTCATCATTGCAGTTGTGCCGGAGAATGATCCTGTGCGCCACCACGTCCCGTTTGGAAGGGCCGCCCTCCATCCTACCGGGGCGAAGCCGTTATATACATCAGTCATGAATTCAACGCTCTCAGGAGCAAGGATGTCCTTTGGCTGTTCAAAGCCATCAACTGCAAGCAACAGTCTCATCAGGTCAGGGGCAGTGGCAACCCAGCCTCCCGCTGAACCGAGTGTCTCAATGTCGTTCCCCCCCCTGCAGGCCATTACCATCTCGCCTGTGCCGTATATTGAGGGTTTGAGTGTATTATTCTCCACCTCGTAATAGGATACTTCAAGGGGAAGTGCGGCTTCCGGAAGATTATGCCCCATTGCCATGTCATAAATGCCAATCGGTTCAAGTATCTCCTTCCGGCAGAATGTCTCATAATCAACTCCCGAGGCCTCTTCAATAACAAGGCCCAGGATGCTGTATCCAAGGTTGCTGTATGACTGGCCGGTACCCGGGGTAAAATGAAGGTTCTTGCTCAGCGCGAATCTGATTATTGTCTTAAGGTCTACCGGCATCGGCACATCAAGTGAGCGCGCAATCACCTCCGGCATGAACATCTGATCACCGTAACGCTGTGACCACCCGGCCTCATGCGAAAGCAGATGCCCCACCGTGATGTCATATACCCTGGGATCTTTGGGATTGGCAAAGAGAGTATCATCAAGTATGGCACCCGGACCGAATACCTTTTCATTAACGGATAGTTTACCCTGCTCCTGGAGCTTCATCACTGCCACTGCCGTGACAAGCTTCGAGACGCTTGCAACACGGAAACGGTGATAAGGCTCAACCGGGAGAGAATCCGGAACTGAAGCGTAGCCGAACCCTCGTGCATAAAGAAGCTTCCCGTCCCTGGCCACTGCGACAGATGCCCCCTTGATGTCCCAGTTCTTCAGAAACCACTCGATGCCCTTTTCAGCACCCACAAACATCTCACTGTCAGTGAGGGTATTGTCAATACGCAGATGAGCCGGAACAAGTGTCCCCGCCAGGACAGAGATCCTCTCTGTACCCACCTTGGGAACAACAAGAAACAACACAAGGAAAATGATAACAATAATTCGCATTGGTTTAAACTGCAGATTCATATGGTACCTCTTGAAAACGGCCGTAAAATTAGAATATTATCCATCGTAAACCCAACAACAGTGTCATTTTTGTCAACCGGTAAAAAAAAATATCAACATATAAGGCAGGCTGACAAACAGAGAGTAAATTTGTATTCATGACCCCTTCAGTAAAAAAAACCGTGATAATCACTGCCCTGTTGCTATGCGGGACTTTCCTCAAGGGTCAGAATGACTCCCTTGTAGTTGACTCGATCACGGTAAGAATAAAGTCGATTCTTCAGGAATACAATTCCTA
Organism: uncultured Rikenella sp.; assembly: GCA_964530645.1. Classification (GTDB taxonomy): domain Bacteria; phylum Bacteroidota; class Bacteroidia; order Bacteroidales; family VadinHA17; genus SR-FBR-E99. The sequence continues at coordinate 6,307 of CAZHAI010000042.1, forward strand.
TTCGCTCTACGTTGACACATCGGATTATGTACATGATGTAATTCATGCGAACGACATAAACCTGCAGACGGCAGCGTCAATGGGCGCATGCAATGAAATAATCAGGCTCTTTATCAAAGGTGCAGATGTAAATAACTTTATCGGGAATACCGCCACGCCGCTGCATTATGCTGTCAATTCGGGCAAATGGGAAGCTGTGGAGATTCTGCTGCTGCTGGGGGCTGATCCTTCCCCGAAGGACATGTACGGCAACACGCCGCTGATAACCGCCGTGCGCGCGAATGACGCGGAGATAGCCGAGAAACTGATACGTCACGGCTCAGTGGTGACTGAGACCGACAGGCAGAACTCTGCCCCGCTGCACCATGCTGCAGCCCTGGGTAACTTCCTCATGGCAGACATGCTCCTTTATTATGATTCGCCTGCAGATATACAGGATAATGAAGGTAACACACCTCTAATGACCGGAGTCTGCCTTGGTTATCAAGACATCACTGATCTCCTGCTCCAGTCGGGTGCTGACCCAAATGCAGCCGACAGGAAAGGCTTTACCCCCCTTATGGCTGCAGCGCAGAACGGAGACACCCTTTTGATGAGAATGCTGATTGATGCCGGTGCCAACCTTTACGCAGTAAACACCGAGGGTCTGGACGCACTGGGTGGCGCTATCCTCAGTTCCCGGAAGGAGGCAGTAGCATACCTTCTTGATACAGGCAGCAGGTGGAACCGTAACAACGGTTTAAAAACCGACCCGCTGACCCTTGCAACAAACTATGGCCGGAAAGAAATAGTTCAGCTGATGACTGACCGGGGCATGGTGGCAAGGAAAAGCCTCACCTTCAGTGAGCTCTCCTTTTCAGCCGGAGGAATGCTCACAACACACTGCCAGATGGCCGGAGGATCAGTCTCAGTCGCTGATCCGGGGATACGAACAGGGTTTACCCTCGGCGCAGCGTCCAATCCCCTGTACCAGAGAATGCTTGTCAAAACAGATGAAGAAATCTTTTACCAGTACAGGGTAAAATCGAATATGATATACGCTGGTCTGTTCAGGGAGTTCCTGCTGAATCAACCATACAACGAGATTAAAATCAGCGCAGTACCTGCGATTAACATAGGATACAGGTTCCATTCCCTGTACGAAGGCACCGAAGACCGGCCTGACAACAGCATCATAATTATGCCGGCTGCTGATCTGCGGTTCAGCAGGCGTAACCTGGGAATAAACGCCGGTGTGACATATGCGAAGATGCCATTTTATAAAACCGGACCTGTCTGGTTCACACTCAAGGTTTCCTATACTCTTGCGCCCCCGGAAGGCAGTTATTCCCTGAAAAAATTGAGATTATACAATTATGAGTAAAACCAGCCTGATAATTGCAGCCTTTTTGTTGCTCCTTTTTTCATGCGAGGATGGATACATAACTGATTGCGAAGAATGCTACAGCGATGACTACAGGGTGGTCCTGAAAATCAAATTCCGTACCCCTGAATACATCCCTGTCAATCCGGTTGTAACATTGTATGAAGGAAACGTGAGTGACAGTATTATTATCGGGAAGTTCTATATCTCAGAGCCACATTCTTACATTGAATATGATGCCATCCTGTACAAGGATTATTCTGCAATGCTTGTGTTTTATAAGGACGGCAGGAAATATGTCACGACTGCGGCGGCGTGCCCGCAAGTGAAATATGATGAGACCACATGTGAAGAACCCTGTTATTACCTCTATGACAACATACTGGATCTGAGACTGAGGTACGATTAGCCTGGTAAGGACGGATCAGATGCGTAAGGTAAGCAGCAGTTGGCGCAGTTCATTGGGAGTCACATCCTCCTGTATCTTCCCGGCATCGGCAACGGATATCCTGCCCCTCTCTTCCGAAACGATTATGACAACGGCATCAGTCTGTTCAGTCAGACCAATGCCTGCGCGGTGACGCATCCCGAACCGTGCCGGAAGTCCTGACTGATCAGTTGACGGAAGTGGACAGCGTGCAGCGAAGATCTTCCCGTTCTGAATCAGTACAGCCCCGTCATGGAGCGGTGATCCCTTATAAAAAATTGTTTTAAGCAGTTCATCCGTGACGAGCGCATTGAGGAGCTCTCCCCCGTCAGAGTATATCTCAAGCAAGCTGGTTCTTCCGACAGCAATAAGGGCTCCTGTGCGTGACTGAGCCATTGACTCGACGGCATGCACGATCTCTTCAACGATCTGGCTGGTTGTCTGGTCAACAGCTCCTGACGGGAAGTACCTGTCGAACGAAAACCTGTTGCGACTCATGTACCTGTTCCCAATGGCGAGGAGAAATCTGCGTATCTCCTGCTGGAATACAATTATCAGGGCAATGACACCCACTCCTATCACCTGACCTATTATGGCGCTTATCAACTCCATGTTGAGCGCCTTTACCACAAGCCAGAAGAGGTAGACGAAGAAGATACCCAGGAAGATGCTGAATGCCGCCGTGCCCCTTATAAGACGGTACAACTGGTAGAAGATGATGGCTACCATGAAGATGTCAATTATATCAAGGACTGTGAATTCGAGCATATGTCAGAGTGCAGTGACGGGCAAATTTAAGAATAATGATCAAAAAGGCTGCCTGATGGGTAAATCTTTTCATAAAGAGTTACCACCTGGCGTGCCTCACGCACATCGTGCACCCTCAGTACTGAGACGCCATTGACGAGGGCGATCATATTAAGCGCCGTGGTTCCGTTAAGGGCTTCTTCAGGCGTGATTCCGAGCGTTTTCCAGACCATCGACTTCCGTGAAAGACCTGCAAGAAGAGGCAAACCTGCAATGCGGAACGCGGACAGTCTTCTAAGCATCTCGAAGTTATGCCCGGCATTTTTCCCGAAGCCGAATCCGGGATCCAGTATTATGTCCTTTACCCCCGCTGCCTTCAGCCACGCCAGCCTTACCCCGAACCATTCGAGGATATCCGCTACAACATCGTTATAGACAGGGTCTGTCTGCATGGTTGCGGGAGTGCCCTGCATATGCATCAGAATGTAGGGCACATTGAGCTTTGCCACAAGGGGAAACATCCCGGCATCCATCTCCCCGCCCGAGATGTCGTTTATTATTGACGCCCCTGCTCCTGTTACTGCGGCTTCTGCAACTGATGCCCTGTATGTATCGATTGAAATGACAGCATCCGGAAAACGCTTCATTATAATCTCCGTTGCCCTGCATACACGCTCCCTCTCAAGCGGTTCCGGCACCTCATCAGATCCCGGGCGGGTCGAGCACCCGCCAATATCCAGGATATCTGCGCCATCCTCCAGCATACGGGAGGCCACTGACAGTATCTCTTTATCCCCGGTATGGCGGCTCCCTGAATAAAAGGAGTCGTCAGTAATGTTTATAATGCCCATCACCCGGGGCCTGGAGAGATCTAAAAGCCTCCCCCTTATGTTGATGTCCATTTGCGGTTCGGTAAAGTTGCAATAAAGATAATCACTTGGACCGATTCAGCACCCGCTGCATCTCTTTCCAATGCTGCCAAAATAAGTATATTTGTTTCCTGAAAATCTGCAACAATCACATGAAAGAGATCAACTGGGCCGGAGAACTCAGGGTGGCAATAACAGTCTCCGACACATCAGGCAAGATAGTGTACATGAATGACAAGTCGGCCTCCACCTTTGAAAAACAGGGGGGAAAATCGCTTGTCGGAACCAATCTCCGCCAGTGCCACAAACCCGAATCGTGGAGCAAAATCCTTGAGATACTTGAAACGGGAAAAGCCAACAGTTATACAATTGAAAAGAATGGTATGAGGAAGCTGATTCATCAGGCTCCCTGGTATGAGGACGGAAAAGTTGCAGGACTGGTGGAGCTCTCTTTTGAAATTCCGGCAGAGATGGATCACTTCGTCCGTGGCTGAAGTAAGTTAAGGCTGTCAAGCCGGAAAGACTGGTCATAGAACCTGAATATGAGTAGTACAAAATAGTAAAAGAAGAAATTTCTATCTTTAGTACCGGTGTGTTCCGTCAAACGGAAGCGCAGGCGATAAATCGAGACTCATGAAACTCATTGTAATAGAAGGACTTGACGGTGCGGGCAAATCAACCCAGATCTCCCTGCTCAAGGAGTGGTTTGCAGAAAGGAACCTGCAGTGCAGGTACATCCATTTCCCGCGCACCGATGCCCCTTACTTCGGAGAACTGATTGCCCGGTTCCTCAGGGGTGAGTTTGGTGACCTCGCAAGCGTCGACCCCTACCTCGTTGCCATGCTCTATGCCGGAGACAGGAAAGATGCAGCAGCTATGATAGAAACATGGCTCGAGGAGAAATACTTCGTCATTCTTGATCGTTATACTTATTCCAACATCGCATACCAGTGTGCCAAGATGCACACTGAGGATGAGGTGAAGAGACTCAGGGAATGGATATTAAAGCTGGAGTTCGAACATTTCAATATCCCGAAACCGGACATAAATATCTTTCTTGACGTCCCCTTCAGGTTCACCGAGGAAAAACTGAAAAACAGACGGTTGGGAGAAGACAGAACATATCTCATGGGCAGCAGTGACATACATGAAAGCAGCCTCGAATTTCAGAAGCGGGTCCGCGATATATATGCCGCCGTTGCAGCGGATGACAATAGCCTTCAGGTTATCAGCTGCCGTGATGAGGATGACATGATGCCCGCCCCTGATGAAATCTTTAATATGATCCTGGCTAAACTAATGGAACGAGGGATCCTCAGATGAAACACCTTTCACAAATTGCAAGGGTAATCACCGGGCTGCTGTTTGTATTCTCCGGTATCGTAAAGGGAATTGACCCACTGGGTACGGCCTTCAAGCTGGAAGATTACTTCACGGCCTTCAATATCGGTTTCCTCGACGACCTTGCCCTGCCCCTGTCAATTATGCTCTGCCTGGTTGAGTTTGTCACCGGCATGATGCTTCTGACCGGTGCACTTGTAAAGCCTGCATCCTGGATGGCTGCACTGTTCATGGCCCTCTTCACCCCTCTCACTCTCATACTTGCAATCTGGAACCCCGTGTCTGACTGCGGCTGCTTCGGCGATGCAATCATTCTTACAAACTGGCAGACATTCTTCAAGAACGTAAT
>CAZHAI010000043.1:0-11347 GCA_964530645.1 uncultured Rikenella sp.
GACCTCTCCCTCAGGCCCGACGGCAGGAACACCTTCGGATTCAAGGGTTCGATAAGGACGAGCGATGTTGACCTTGGTTACATAACCAGGAATGAGGAGATGTTCGGCGGGCTGTGGATGCATGCTGACCTGGAGGGCTCGATGGAATCGTTCCGCCGTCTCTCTGCAACAATCAGCGGGGTTGTTGACAGTGTGGAGATCAACAAGTACCTCTACCGTAACATAAACGTCTCGGGAACCTATGCTGACAGGGTATGGGATGGCAATGTCAGGGTGAAGGAGCCCAATATTGAGATGGACCTGATGGGGAGGTTTGACCTCGAGAAGAGCATGCCCGAGTTTGATTTCAGCATGAATCTTGCATATGCCGATCTGCATATACTCAACCTGGTGAAGAAAGACTCGATCTTCAATGCTTCTGCTCTTGTAACCGCCAACTTCAGGGGAAACAGGGCAGACAATCTTGAAGGAGATCTGAGACTTATAAACTCAACCCTTGAGAACTCAAACGGGACTCTCAGCATCTATGACTTCCTTGTCCGCTCTCAAATCATAGGTGATGAGCCACTTCTCACTCTCAAGTCGGATTTCGCCGATGCGGAAGTCAGGGGGCATTATTCCTTCGATGCAATAGGAAGAAGTGCCTCCGTCATGCTTGCACGGCTCTTCCCTTCGAAGTTTAAGGAGAAGCCGGTAAAAAAGGGAGAGGTCCCTTCGGTGGCAGCCTTCACTGTCGACGCTCGTGTCAAGAAGATCAACAAACTAAACGAATTCCTCGGTACGGGACTGAACATTTCCGAGGGGACGCTCCTCACGGGCAACTTCCGGTCAGACCGTCCCGGGATGATTGCTGAGGTGAACTCTGATGCAATCACATATGCCGGAGTGCGAATGGGAAAGATGAAGCTGACAGGATCGGTTACTGGAGGAATCATGACAGTTGAAATGACGGCTGATACGCTGTTGCTGCCGGACAAATCCGAACTGGACAGTTTTACGCTGAGTGCCCGGGGTGAAAGAGATACCGTAAACATGGGGCTGAACTGGGATAACAGGGATGATGGCCGGACGCTTGGCAAGGTAAATGCAAAGGGTTTTTTCAGCGTGAACGAACAGAAACAGCCGATTATGTCCATTGCAATACTTCCAACCAGCGTCACTGTAAACAGCATAAAGTGGAATATCAGCCCTGCGCGCATTGTAATTGATTCAACCAGAACATATTTTGACAACATCCTTGTCAGCAGCAGCACCAACTTCATCAGACTTGACGGCAAGCTGTCAAGATCTCCGGAGGAAAAACTCGCCCTGAGCTTTGAAGGCCTCAATATGTCATACCTCAACAACCTTTTAAACAAGAAGCCGGATAAAGAGGGTTCGCCCCCGATGAGATTTGAAGGATTGATGTCAGGCAGTGTAACCCTGTCGGATATCTATGACAACCTTCTGTTTGAGAGCAATGTGAATGTGACCGGGTTCAGGATGAATGATAACGACTATGGGCTGGTGAAGATCAGCAGCGAATGGGATCCCAGGAGAAAGGTGGCAGTGATTGATGTCAGCAACGACTTCGAAGGCCGTAAGTCAATAGATATAAAAGGGAGTTATGCGCCATCCACCAGGATAGCAGACATAGCCGTATCCACGCTGGATCTTCCGCTCGACGTGCTGAATCCGTTCGTAAGCGCCTTTGCATCAGACCTTAGGGGAGTGGGAACCGGTAAGATAAGGCTGAAGGGAAAGCTTAAGCAACTGGAGATGACCGGAGCTGTCATGGCCCGGGAGGCCTCGCTGAAGATAAGTTTCCTGCAGACGCGCTACAGTTTCTCTGACAGTGTCAGGTTCTCTCCGGCAGGCATTATCTTCCGTGATATAAGGATTTATGATGAAAAGAGGAACCAGGGAACCATAAACGGCATGCTCACCCACCGTTCGTTCAAGGATATCGGAGTCAGCTTTGATATTACGATGGACAGGATGCAGGTGCTCAATACAAGGGCCAAGGACAGCGACAGCTTCTACGGCACTGCTTATGCCTCCGGATATGCCGGCATCAGGGGTAATGAAGAGAAGCTTGTTTTCAATATTTCCGCCAAAACCGCCCCCAACACAGAGTTCTTCATACCGTTGAACTCCTCGGCAAGCGTAAGTGATTATCCTTATATCTCGTTTGTAAATAAAGACGAAAAAAAGGCTGAGGATCAGCAGGCTGACGGAAACGGCTTCGTGAGCCAGGAAAGCAGGAGCAACGTAGAACTCAACTTCGACCTTGAAGTGACGCCTGACGCAGAGGTACAGCTGATCATGGATGAGACCTCAGGGGGAGTCATTCGCGGCCAGGGTGAGGGCAATCTGAACATTACGCTGAACTCCCGTGGTGATGTACGCATGTCAGGCAATTATGTAATCACTGACGGCGATTATCTTTTTACTCTGGGGAACATACTTAACAAGCGGTTTGCCGTGGAAGAGGGAGGTACCGTCTCCTGGAACGGTCCCATTGAGGATGCAAGCCTTAACATCAGGGCTCTTTACAAGACCAAGGCATCACTTTCGGAGATTTTCGGAGAGGAGGAGTTCTCAGAGCTGAAGGCCAAGCTGCCTGTGGAGTGTATCCTGAGCCTGTCGGGCGAACTTCTCAATCCAGCCATCAGCTTTGACATCCAGTTACCCACAGCTGATGAAAGGACCCGCGAACTGCTCAGGGTTGCAATAGACACAGAGGAGGAGCTCAGCCGGCAGTTCCTTTACCTCCTTGTCATGAACAGTTTCTATCCCGATCCCTCGCTTTACAACTCCAGTTCAACCACGGGCAGTGCTTATGGTCAGGCCGGCACTCCGGTATCGCCGAACGTCGGGGTGACTACAACTACCGAGATGCTCTCCAACCAGCTGAGTAACTGGCTCTCCCAGATCAGCAACGATTTCGACGTAGGGTTCAACTACCGCCCCGGCAGCGAGCTGACAGACCAGGAGATGGAACTGGCTCTCTCCACCCAGTTGCTTAACGATAAGGTTACCCTGAACGGCAACGTTGATGTCAGGGGCAATCAAAGGAACGCATCCGCCAGCAACATCAGCGGGGAGTTCACTGTGGAGGTAAGGCTGACAGACATGCTGAGATTCAAGGTCTTCAACCGGTCCAATTATAACCTGTATTACCAGGTATACCCATACACCCAGGGGGTAGGGCTCTTTTTCAGGCGTGACTTCAACACACTTAAGGACATCTTCATGAAGCCTGAGGAGAGGCGAAAGAAGGAAGACGAAGATGAAGCAGAGAATGAGGAGAAATAACCTTTTAACAAAGGCTCCTAGTTATCAACATCCGGATACTAGCAGGGGAGGTAAACCGTTTTTTACTATATTCGCCCGATGATACAAAAAAGTAAGTCAAACTGTTAACATCTTAAAACACATACAATGATATCAGCTAGCATTTTATTACAGGGTACCACAGTCGCCGCAGCCGGAGAAGAGGCAACGATGTCACTTGCTGACCTTTACCTGGCAGGTGGTTGGGTGATGCACATCATTGCCCTGCTTTCGTTTCTTGCATTGTACATCTTCATAGAGAGGTACCTGGTTATCCGAAAAGCTTCAAAATACGATGCCAACTTCATGAACCGCATAAAGGATTACATGTATGAAGGCAAAGTTGATGCTGCTGTTCAGCTCTGCAGGAAGACGACCTCACCCCAGGCCAGAATGGTTGAGAAGGGGATCACCCGCCTCGGAAGGCCGCTGGCGGACGTGACCTCGGCAATCGAGAATGTGGGCAGGCTGGAGATTCACAAGCTTGAGAAGAGATTCCCCACCCTTGCCACAATAGCCGGGGCGGCTCCTCTCTTAGGCTTTTTCGGGACCGTGATCGGAATGGTGCAGGCATTCTACGAGATGTCTCTCGCCGGCAACAGCCTTGATATCAGCACTCTCAGTGGTGGGATATATGTTGCTCTTATTACAACCGTGGGCGGACTGATTCTGGGCATTCTTGCCTATTTCGGATATAACCTCCTGGTGGTTCGGGTAGAAAATGTGGTGTTCCAGCTTGAGACCACCTCAACCGAGTTCCTTGACATCCTCAATGAACCAGTAAAACAGTAACCAATGGCAATAACGAACAAGAATAAGGTCGGCATAAACTTCAGCAATGCAGGCATGTCAGATATCGTGTTCCTGCTGCTGTTGTTTTTCATGCTGACTTCGACCCTGGTGCACCCGACGGCCCTGAAGCTGTTGTTGCCAAAGGGTACGACCCAGTCATCAGCCCGCCCGTTGACCACAGTGTCAATCACAAGTGATCTTCAGTATTTCATTGAAGATCAACCTATAGAGCTGGAATTCCTCGAGGCTGCGTTGCAGTCGAGGGTCCAGGATAGTCCTGAGATATACATTTCAGTACATGCTGACAGGAGTGTTCCTATCGAGTATGTTGTCAACGTGATGAATATTGCAGCGAAGAACCAGTACAAACTAATACTTGCCACTACTCCAAAATAGCGCCGGGGAGCCTCTCACAAAGGAAAGGAAGCAGGGTCTGATCATCAGCGCCGCAGTGCATCTGTTGCTTGCTTTGCTGATCATTATCGTCACCTTTGAGGTGAAAATACCTGAGCCTGTGGAAGAGGGTTTGCTTGTCAACTTCGGGTTTGACGAGACCGGAGAAGGTTTGTTTGAACCTGCCCCGGAACCGGTTACTGCTCCTCCCCCTCCGCCGTCAACAGGGGATGCAGGAGCCGAAGAAGCAATCCTGACGCAGGATTTCGAGGAGGCTGTTGAGGTGAAAAAGAAAGAGCCAAGTCCCGAGGAATTACGGAGACAGGCTGAGGCGCGTGCAGCAGAGATAAGGCGTCAGCAGGAGGCTGAGGCAGAACGGAAGCGCATTGAACAGGAGGAGGCCGACAGGCGAAAGAGGGAGGAAGAGCAACGGCGTATTGACCAGCAGAATGCAAGGGCCAGGGGCGCTTTCAGCAACGCAGGTAATGTAGGTACTTCTGGCCAGAACCAGGGTGTAGCCGGCGGGCAGGGCAACCAGGGTAATCCGACAGGTAGTCCTGATGCACCCAATTACGGACCTGGAGGTGGTCTGGGTACCGACGGTATATCATTTAACCTGGGGGGAAGGAGGGCTCAGTCGCTCTACAAACCAGCCTACGATATCCAGAAAGACGGAATAGTTGTTGTCGCAGTGACAGTTGACCGTTCCGGAAGGGTCACTGATGCAACCCCCGGCATCAAGGGGTCGACCACACTTGATGAGAATCTCCTTAAGCTGGCTAAGGAAGCGGCGTTGAAGACCAGGTTCGAGGAGAATAACGACGCCCCTGTCATTCAGAAAGGAACCATCACCTACGACTTCAGGTTCAAATAAGACTCCACGCCAGGATTTTGTGTCTGATCCATGGCAACACCCAACTGATCACCACAACATTTACACCTTTTCCCCCGGGTCAGAAGCACAGGGTTATTCTGTTTCAGAACTGACCAATCACCAGGTCAATTACTCCTGTCAGTTTCAGTGCGGAGGCCAGTACTGCAGCCAGCAGTATAATCCTTACCACTTTGGGGCCCCAGCTCACAGCCACCCGTGAGCCAAGCCACGCCCCCACCCCCTGTCCGGCAGCCAGGACAACTCCGTAGAGCCAGAAGACCTGGTCACTTATGATGAATACCACAATGGCCAGAGCAGTCATTGCAGCCACTATGAACACCTTGTGGGCGTTTGCCTTTGTGAGGCCCATGCCGGCACCAAGCACAAGGGCGCCAAGCAGAAAGAACCCGACACCTGCCTGAATGAAACCACCGTAGATGCCAATCAGGAAGAAGATAACCGGCATCCACCACCGGCGCCGCATGGATGCAGAAAGAGCATGTTCACGAACCCACTGCTCAGGTTTGTACAGTATGATGAAAAACATTACAATCAGCAGGCCTCCTATCAGGAGTTCCATTATCCGCTCATTGATCCTGACTGCCACAAGTGATCCCAGCAGGGCGCCCGCTATGGCTGGAAGTGACATCCACAGCCCCTCTTCAACAGTATATAGTTTTTGCTTCTTAAAGCTGGCACTGCTTACGAGACTCTGTACAAGAACGCCGATCCGGTTGGTGCCGTTGGCTACATTGGCAGGAAGTCCCAGGAACATCAGAAGGGGAAGTGTTATGAGTGATCCGCTCCCGGCCAGGGTGTTTACAAATCCCGCGAAGAGGCCGGCGGCTATCACAGCCAGGTACATGTACCATTCCATCAGAGGAGGGAACTATCTCTCAAGGACCTCTTTGACAGACATCTGGAGGTTTTCAATAAGTTCACTGTCCTTGATTACATAATCAGCTATCCCCTTCCTGGCGAACTCGAGCACAACGGCTCCCTCTTCCTGGGCTGACAGCATGATGACAGGGACTTCAGGTGCAAGTTTTGTTATCTCATCATAGGCCTCCATCCCGTTCATCGTGGCCTGCCCCTCCTTCATGAACCAGAAATCAAGTATGATGAGGTCAGGCAGTTCCTCACCGATTGCTGCGATGCACTCCTCAGCATATGCATATGACCTGACCCTGTAGCCGGCTGTCTCCAGCCGGGCTGAGACCAGGCTTGTTACAACAGGGTCATCATCAACAACAAAGACCAGGTTGTCAGTCTGGGGGTTAACTTTTTCCATTACAGCAAAAATAATAAAGGAATTGATAATTTCCTACATGGCAAAAAGCGGGTAGTCTTTCATCATCTTCACCACCTTTTCTCCAACGGATGATATTAAAGTCTCATTTTCAATGTTTACAAGCACCTCGTCAAGAAGGCTTACAATTTTTCCCATGTCTCCTTCCTTCAGTCCCCGGGTTGTCACCGCCGGTGTACCCACCCTGATGCCTGATGTAAGGAAGGGTGACCGGGAGTCAAACGGTACCATATTCTTATTGACTGTTATATGAGCCCTCACAAGTGTATTTTCAACTTTCTTTCCGGATATCTCCGGGAAGCGTGTCCTGAGATCGATAAGCATGGAGTGGTTGTCCGTACCGTCTGATATTACCTTGTATCCCAGACCCATGAAGGCATCTGCCATCACAGCAGCGTTCTTTTTCACCTGATGCTGGTAGGTGCGGAATTCAGGTGTCAGCGCTTCGCCGAAGGAGACTGCCTTGGCGGCTATTACATGCTCAAGCGGTCCGCCCTGGATTCCAGGGAAGACGGCTGAATTAATCATTGCTGACATCATTTTTACTTCTCCCTTGGGTGTTGTTACTCCCCACGGATTCGGGAAATCCTTTCCAAGGAGGATTATACCGCCGCGCGGACCCCGCAGGGTCTTGTGAGTGGTTGATGTCACAACGTGAGCATATTTGAGAGGATTCTCAAGAATTCCTGCGGCGATCAGGCCGGCAGGGTGTGCCATGTCAATCATGAGCATGGCTCCCGCTTTATCAGCAATTGTGCGCATCCGGGCATAGTCCCACTCCCTTGAATATGCCGATGCTCCTCCAACGATAAGCTTCGGCTTCTCCCTGAGTGCCACCTCCTCCATCATGTCATAGTCAACCCTTCCGGTTTCTTCCTTCACCCCGTAGGCGACAGGATTGTACAGTATGCCGGATGAGTTCACAGGAGAGCCGTGGGAGAGGTGACCTCCGTGTGAAAGGTTCAGACCGAGGAATGTGTCGCCCGGTTTCAGAAACGTAAGGAATACGGCCATATTTGCCTGCGCTCCCGAGTGAGGTTGCACGTTTGCATATTCAGCATTGAAGAGCTTCTTCAGCCTGTCGATTGCAAGCTGCTCCACCTCATCAACAACCTCGCAACCGCCATAATAGCGTGCTCCGGGGTAACCCTCCGCATACTTGTTTGTCAGCACTGAGCCCATAGCCTCGAGTACCTGCGGGCTGACATAGTTCTCCGATGCAATAAGTTCAATTCCGTCAGTCTGGCGCTTGCGCTCGCGGCCAATAAGATCAAATACAGCGGTGTCTCTCTCCATGTTAAAAATCTTAGTCGGGTTGATAATAATCAGTTCTTTCGAGCCTGTGAAAACAGACAGTTCAATGGCAAATATACATTTAAAAATTAATTCTACTCGTCCGAGAATTGCCTTAGCAGTTCCCTGTATGCGGAGAAGATTCTTGATTTCGAAATGAAGCCGACATACCTTCCCCTGTCAAGCACCGGCAGGTTCCATGCTCCTGTCTGCTCGAAGGCTTCAAGAACTGCATCTCCCCTCTCGTTCAGGTCAATATACGAAGGAGGGATTGTCATCAGGTCCCTGACGGTCACCTTGTCATACAGGTCAGGTTTGAACATCTTTTCACGCACATCATCGAGCAGCACCACGCCTTCGAGAATCCCTAACTCGTCCACCACCGGAAAGAGGTTTCTGTTTGACCTTGCAATCTGTTTGACAAGATCGCCGAGATTACCCTCCGGGCTGACCGTCAGCAGATCCTTCTCAACCTCCTTCCTCCAGTCAAGAAGCGTCATCGCGGCCCTGTCCTTATCATGTGTGATCAGTTCTCCGCTCAAAGCCAGCTGTTCATTGTATATCGAGTGTTTCTGAAATGACCGTTTAGTTATAAATGCCACGGTGGAAGTCAGGATCAGCGGGATAAGGAGTCCGTACCCCTCGGTTATCTCCGCGATGAGGAATATCGCCGTCAGCGGGGCATGGAGCACGGCAGCAAATACTCCGGCCATTGCAGTGAGTGTGAAGCTGCTTTCCACCAGGGTGATTTCAAACAGGTTGTTCATGAGTCCGGAGAGCAAGTAGCCTGCCACCCCTCCGGTGAACAGTACCGGTGCCACTATGCCTCCCACCCCGCCTGCACCGTTGGTTGAGGCTGTAGCCACAACCTTAAGCAGCAGGAGTCCTGCCAGCATGATGGAAAATGCCCAGAACCCGGAGGCAATATCACCGAACATCACGGTTCCCGCGGCGCTGCCACTCTCGGCATTGAGCAGGAGCATCACTGTTTCGTAACCCTCACCGTAGAGCGCGGGGTAAAAATAGATCAGGGCACCCAGAATCAGCCCCCCGAGAATCATCCTGAGCCATCTGTTTTTTATCCTTCCGTAGAGTTTCTCTATTCCTATCGTCGCCCTGGTGAAATAGAGGCCCACCAGACCGCAGAAAACTCCCAGAATGAGGTAATACGGCAGCTCATTTAGCATGAAACCCTGCTTCACCTGGAATGAAAACAGCACGTTGTCGCCCATGAAGAAGAAGGCGACTGTGGCTGCGGTAACGGAAGAGATCAGGAGCGGAACTATCGATGACATCGTCAGGTCGAGCATAAGCACCTCCAGGGTGAAAAGGATTCCTCCGATCGGCGCTTTGAAGATGCCTGAGATTGCTCCTGCCACACCGCATCCGAGCATTAACGTCACATTCTTGTAATTGAGTCTGAAGTACTTGGCAATGTTCGATCCTATTGATGCCCCGGTAAGCACTATGGGCGCCTCCGCTCCCACCGATCCGCCAAAACCTATTGTGAGTGAGCTTGTGAGGATCGATGACCAGTTGTTATGGGGCTTGATATAGCTCTTGCGCCTGGAGATTGCATAAAGCACCCTGCTTATACCGTGTGATATGTTATCCCTTACGAGGTACTTAACTGCCAGAACCGTAAGAAAAATCCCGAAAAGAGGATACGCCAGGGAGAGGATTCCGCCGGCACCCTTCATTACTCCCTGGGTGAAGAGAACGTGTGTAAAGTGGATTGCATTCTTCAACACCACCGCTGCCAGGGCACTGACAAGTCCGACAAGGAAGCTGAGCAGGTAAATCAATGTATTCTGCTCCGTCAGAAAGGATTTTAGCTTTCGTATCTGCTTTATTAACAGAGTCTTCAAGGCAACAAAAGTAAATTTGAATAATCTACAAGTCACAAATATAGAATAAAATGAGGAGCATATGTTTATTTTGGTAAGTTTGACATATTTTGCATTTATGATCAGATTTGAACGGCACACGATGGCCAACGGGCTGAGGGTGATAGTACACCGTGACGAGGGCACCCCCATGGCGACGACAAATATCCTATATGATGCCGGTTCCAGGGATGAGGACCCCGCTGCCACCGGATTTGCTCATCTCTTTGAACATCTGATGTTTGAGGGCACACCGCGCATCCCGGTTTTCGATGTTCCCGTGATGATGTCCGGGGGAGAAAACAATGCCTTCACGAACAATGACATTACAAACTACTATATAACGCTGCCAGCCAATAACCTGGAGACTGCCTTCTGGCTGGAATCAGACAGGATGAGGGGACTTGACCTTCAGGATGAGCGTTTGAACAATCAGAAGAGTGTTGTAACAGAGGAGTTCAGGCAGAGGTATCTCAACCAGCCTTACGGCGACCTGCTTTTGCTGCTAAGGCCGCTGGCATACCGTGTTCATCCATACAGATGGTCTGCCATTGGCATGGATATCAGCCACATTGAAAGGGCAGACAGTGCCTCGGCAAGGCATTTCTATGACAGGTTTTACATCCCAGCCAACGCAATTCTGAGTGTTGCCGGCAATGTTGATCCGGATAAGGTTTTCACACAGGCGGAGAAATGGTTCGGGGATATCCCCTCCGGATCGCCTGGTAACAGGAACCTGCCTGCGGAGCCCGAACAGGATGAGCGCCGCGACCTGACGGTGCACAGACCGGTACCATCAGCTCACCTGATCATGGCCTTTCATACCGGCACAAGGAACAGTCGCGACTTTTACATCCTGGACCTGCTGACAGATATATTGGCAGGTTGTGATTCAGCCCGGTTCCCATCCATCCTTGTCAGAAAGAAGGAGCTTTTCAGCGATGCCGACTTTTACCTTTCCGGTGAAGCCGACCCCGGTCTTGTCATCTTCAGCGGCAGGCTGAAGGACGGGGTTGACATCAGGAAGGCAGAGGAGGCCGTTTCTGCCGAACTTGACCGTCTCGCGGCCAGTCACGTTACAACTGAGGAGCTGGAGAAGGCACGCAACAGGTACGAGTCGCACCGGCTGATGTCTTATATGAGCGCTGCCAACAAGGCCTTCAACCTGGCTTATCATGAGGTACTCGGAGATGCATCAGGGATTAATACGGAGACTGAGCAGTACATGAGCGTGACGCGGGAAGAGATAGCTGATGCCTCGCAGCGCACTTTTCGGCCGCAGAACAGCAGTGTAATATATTATCTACCCGGGAAGAGATGAAACAGACAGAAATAAAAGAGGCTCCCGCGATTATTACCCCTTCAGCCGGAGATACATCCTTCCCTAAGATGGATAAATTGTCGAACAGTGTCCCTGTCTGCCTCGTGGGTAACGGCACCGTCGACCTACTGAGGATCGAGTTCGTCTTCAGGGCCGGCCAGGTC
>CAZHAI010000044.1:0-11243 GCA_964530645.1 uncultured Rikenella sp.
GTGCAGTGGATGACTGCCTCCTCGGGACTTCTACACAAGGAGTATCACGAAGAAGAGTTCGCAAGCAGGGGCGGCGACTTCCACATGGTCCAGCTCTGGGTGAACCTGCCGGCAAAAGACAAGATGTCCCCTCCGAAATACCAGCCGATCACAAATGATCAGATGGGTAAATACATTCTGCCTGACAACAAGGGCCTGATTGAGGTCATCGCCGGGTCTTACAATGATGTGAAGGGCCCTGCCTCAACATTTACCCCGATGTCAATGCTGAACGCAAGACTTAAAAAGGGAGCAAAGGCTGAATTCGGATTTCCGTCCGTATACAACACCGCTGCACTTGTAATTGAGGGAAAGGTCCTGATCAACGGTACCGATACCGTACCGGCTGATAATTTTGTCCTTTTCATGAATGACGGCGAGCAATTCACGCTGGAGACAGAGGAAGACTCGATTGTGCTTATAATCAGCGGCGAACCCATCAGTGAGCCCATTGCCGCGCACGGACCCTTCGTGATGAACACCAGGACTGAGATATACCAGGCATTTGAGGATGTTGAAAGTGGCAAGTTCGGCCACCTGGAGGAGTGAGATACCCCGCAGACGGCCCTCCTTTATCCGGCCGACCTGGTCAGATACCTTATCAGCGGGGTTGCTTCAGTGTTGTCCGACCGGGAGCAACATTCCGTCTGGCAGGCCGCCTGAACAACAAATTGATGTAAATTTGGAGCAGATTTTCAACTCATGCTTAAGAACCTGCTTATCATAGGATCAGGGGGATTTATTGGCAGTATAGCCAGATACCTCGTCTCACAGCTGAACCTGAGCGTCAACTTTCACTCAATCCCTGTGGGTACGCTGTTGGTAAACATTATCGGCTGCTTCCTGATAGGATTCCTGACAGGTGTGGCTGACAAGAGTATGATTCTTACAACGGAGTGGAGACTCTTCCTGATGGTTGGTCTCTGCGGCGGATTCACAACATTTTCGGCTTTCGCCAATGAGAACCTGATGCTTATGCATAACGGACAGATGCTGGCCGTGCTTCTATACACGGCACTGAGCATCCTGCTCGGTTTCCTGGCTGTATATTTTGGGTATATAATTACTAATCTGCTCTGATCATGGAAAAGAAGGCGCATTCAGTTCTGAGGATATATGCAAGTTCCACTGACAGGCTTGGGACCAGTCTGCTTTACGAGGAGGTTGTACTCCGGGCCAGGGAGGCAGGCATATCAGGCGCAACCGTCTTCCGGGGTGTGATGGGCTATGGTCTGAGCAGCCATATCCATTCTTCAAAGTTCTGGGAACTTACAGAAAAGCTCCCGGTTGTGATTGAGATAATTGATACGGAAGAAAAAATAGAAAAGTTCTGCTCAATTCTCGGCCCTGAACTTGAATCTCTCCCCAAAGGCTGCCTTGTCACAATTTCCCCTGTGGAAGTAAGAATCCACAAGCATGGCGTAAAAAAGGAGACAGACTGACCCTTCTTACAGTCCGGGTCTTTGAATATGACCCTCAGGAACAATCCGGAATTGTAAAAACCACCCCCGGGTAAATCCCGGATTTCTGATAACTACCCCACGTGAAAAGCGGCAGAGATCCTCATGACACGTCATCCCGCGGAGATCCTGTATCAGGAATCTGCAAACAGTCATGATTTTTACTTGCAGTTTCGCTCCCGTTTGCATAAATTTATGGTGCATTTCCTCTTTTAGTGTGCAACATAAACTTCTGAACAATGCTGGTCAAGACCTTCAGCTCTGCCGTGTTTGGTATTGAAGCAGTTCCGGTAACAATTGAAGTGGATGTCACCCGCGGAGTACGCTACATGCTTGTGGGGCTTCCAGATGCGGCAGTCAAGGAGAGCCAGCAGCGCATTGAGTCCGCCCTGCGTGCCGTCGGACTACACTGGCCCGGGAAGCAGGTGATAATCAACATGGCGCCGGCAGACATACGGAAGGAGGGGGCCTCATATGACCTGCCGCTTGCAGTCGGAATACTTGTAGCTTCCGGGATGGTCAGCGGCACCGGCCTGGATGGATTGCTCCTCACCGGGGAGCTCTCGCTTGACGGCTCGGTGAGGCCGGTACGCGGTGTGCTGCCCATGGCACTGCAGGCACGGGAAGCAGGCTTCACTGGCATGATTGTACCGGCTGCCAACGCTCCCGAAGCCGCCGTGGTTGAAGGGCTGGACGTGTATGGTGTGAACAGCCTGGCAGAGGTGCTCTCGTTCATGAGGGGTGAGTGCAAGCCCGATCCTCTGAAAATCGATCTTGAAAGCCTTTTCAGTCGTGAAGGCAACATCTATGATGCGGATTTCTCAGATGTAAGGGGACAGGAAAATGTCAAACGGGCGCTGGAGGTAGCCGTAGGAGGTTCACATAACGCAATTCTCGTCGGGCCTCCAGGATCAGGTAAGACAATGCTCTCTCGTCGTCTCCCCGGGATTTTGCCTCCGTTGACCCTTGAGGAGGCGCTGGAGACAACCAAGATCCATTCGGTGGCAGGCAAGATTGACAGTCATCTTCCTCTGATGATACGACGTCCCTTCCGCAGCCCCCATCACACAAGTTCGGACATCGCCCTCGTCGGTGGCGGCTCCGTGCCCCAGCCGGGTGAGATCAGCCTGGCACACAACGGCATACTCTTCCTGGATGAGTTGCCGGAATTCAAACGGAATGTTCTCGAGGTGCTGCGGCAGCCGCTCGAGGACAGGGTCATCACGATCGCACGGGCCAGGATGAGCTGCAACTTCCCCGCATCAGTCATGCTGATTGCCTCGATGAACCCATGCCCGTGCGGGTTTTATAATCATCCTTCGAAACAGTGCACCTGCGGTCCGGGAATGGTGCAGAAATACCTCAGCCGCATCTCCGGGCCGTTACTTGACCGCATTGACATCCACATCGAGGTGGTGCCGGTTGATTACGGAAACCTGTCGGCTTCATCGCCGGCTGAGAGCTCGGCCGTTATACGCAACCGGATCGTAGCTGCCAGGGAAATCCAGGCAGCACGCTTTGCCGGGAACGACGGCATCCGCTGCAATGCGCAGATGACCCCGGCAATGATACGCCGCCACTGCCACCTGGACGATACCGGAAGCAGACTCCTGAAAGCTGCAATGGAGAGACGCGGACTCTCAGCCCGCGCCTATGACAGAATCCTCAAGGTGGCCAGAACCATTGCCGATCTCGACCACTCTGAAAGGATAAGACCCGATCACCTCTCCGAAGCCATCAACTACCGCAACCTCGACCGGGAAGGCTGGGCAGGATGAAAAATATGCCTGCCTGTAGCTAACAACGTTTCTTTTTACTTATTTTGCTTCCGGGGAAAGGTATCATGTCATTTTACCTGAATGTATGGAACTTATAAACAAACTAAGGCAGAAGCTTTCAGATGAACACCTGATGTTCGCGTACCGCGGCGAGGTCACCGGAGACAACTCAGTCAGCCTTCTGACACTTCTCGAGCGTGAGATGGAGTTCTCAGACTTCAGCCTCCTCGGCCGTAAACGTCTATTCATGTTCGTCCTTGAAAACCTTCAGAACATCACCAGGCACGGCATCACCAGAAGTGAGGAAGTGGCCTCCCTCGTGGTGTACAACAAGACGGCTGACGGGTATACTGTAAGTACCGGCAATGCTCTCAAAAAGAGCGAGGTAAAGGACCTTAGGAAAAACCTTGAGAAGATCAACAGCCTTGATCCCGACAAGATCAGGGAAGTATACCGTACCATGCTGCAGGATACTCAGATCGGAAAGAAGGGGGGGGCCGGACTTGGTCTCATGGAGATGGCCCGGAAGACAGGCAACAAGCTGGACTACGATTTCCTTCCGATAGACGACAAGTATTCATACTTCATCCTCAGCAAGACAGTTGACGCCGGAGGAAAAAACATAAGTGAAACGAAGAGCTCACCTGAAGCTTTCGATACGAAAAAGGTGGCCCAGCTTGAAAGGATGATGAAGTCAAACAAGATCTTCTTCATCTGGGCAGGGCCGATGACCCATGCCATCAGCAAGGAACTGCTCAATTTCAGTGAGACCTCGATGCGGGAGGCAGAGATGGAGCAGAACCTCCACAAGCGTGTATTCGCAGCACTTATCGAGCTTCTCCAGAACGTTGCCCAGCACAGCCCCGGATTCGAGGCCGAAAAGCAGTACGGTATTCCCCTGGCCATGATAAGAAAAACCCCGGCCTCTTTCATCATCACATCGGGAAACCTCATCAGGCTAAGCGATATAGACCATCTCACCCAGAAGCTTGACATGGTCAACAGGTACGACGAAGCGGGACTGAAAAAGCTGTTGAAAGTTGCACTGATGGGACAGGATATGTCAAAAATATCCACCGGCTATATGGGACTGCTCGAGATGGCCCGCAGGTCAGGAAACAGGCTCACCTACAAGTTCGACGAGATCAATGACCAATATGCCTACTATACAGTGACCGTCAGGGTAAGCGCCAAGGGATACAAATCTCACCCTGCAAAGTAAGCTGCGGGGATTTCAATTCTCACCCTGCAAAGTAAGCTGCGGGGATTTCAATCTTCACAAACCAGGGTAAGATCTTTTCCGTCATAGACGGCATAACTTGTGCGGCAGCTGAACCAGTCGCCCAGTATGATCATCCTTCTTCCTTCCTCATCAAATGTAAGCGGCAGATGCCTGTGGCCATAGATGTAATACTTTGCCCTGCATCCTTCTGCGGCAAGCTTCCGGGTATGCCTGATCAGGTCCTCCTTCTCCTCTCCCAGGAAGGGAAGCGAGACATGCTTTGCCAGCCGGCTGCTCTTTGACCAGGCATGCCCTATAGCAACGCCCCAGCGTGGATGGATGGCTGAGAAGAACACGCGGGCAATCCTGTTGCGGAACACTGCGAACAGTATCCTGCCGCCAATACTCCTGCTTCCCAGGCCTTCGCCGTGCGCCAGGGAAAAGAGCTCTCCGCCAATCTCAGTCACAAAAGGCTCACGGTGGACAGTCACACCGCACTCCTCACTGAGGTAATCCTTCATCCACATATCGTGATTGCCGGTGAAGATATGAACCGGTATGCCGCTGTCAGTGAGAGAAGCCAGTTTCCCTAAAAACCTCGTGAATCCCTTGGGGATCACTTTTTTATATTCCCACCAGAAGTCGAAAATGTCGCCCAGGAGCCATATTGATTCCGCGTCAGCCGACACACGGTTGAGCCAGCCGATCACCCGCTGCTCGCGTTCATGCGGATCAGTTCCTGCCGC
Source organism: uncultured Rikenella sp. (assembly GCA_964530645.1). Lineage (GTDB taxonomy): Bacteria > Bacteroidota > Bacteroidia > Bacteroidales > VadinHA17 > SR-FBR-E99. Next base: position 5,246 of record CAZHAI010000044.1, read on the forward strand.
CAGTCCCAGGTGAAAGTCAGATGCGAAATATGATTTCCGAACTTCCAAAACTGCCGCTATTTATTGAAAAGCTGGTCCATTCTGATTGTGAGATTCCGGCCTGTAAGGTTTGTGTTGATGATGTTTCCCTCACGGTCATACAGAAGGTTTGATGGAAGGCTTGTGATGTTAAGCAGCCTTGCATAGACCGGATTCTGCGGGTCGGCTTCCCTTACGCTGATCCAGGGAATCTCCTCGAAACGGATGATGTTCTTCCATCTCTCCTCATCAGGATCGAGGCTGATCTGGAAGATTTCAAGTCCCTTGCGGTGGTATGCCTCATAGATCGTCTTCAGCAGCGGAAGCTCATTCATGCTCGCCTCCGAGGTTGTACTCCAGAATGAGACAAGTACATAACTGCCTTTCAGGGAAGAGACACTCTGCATCCTGCCGTTAATATCAGGAAGCTCCGGAGTGCTGCTTGTTGATGGCAACTGCGATGCCAGGCTGGCAACACGGTCAATATACATTTTGTTAAGCTCGGATGTGACGTTTTCCTTGAGTGCACGCACATGTCGGGATACGGGATATTTTACCGAGAGCGAGTCGGAAACGATCTTAAGGTACTGCAGGTCGCGGGGCTGGTACAGGACGTATGTGTTTTCGTCGAGTCTCTGGTAGAGCGCCTGGATGGCTGACATTGAGCTCATGTTCTCAAGGATGAACTTGATATTGAACTTGCGCTGTGAATCGACAATATCAACGAAGGCCTTTTCAAGCTCAGGCCCGCGAAGGGCAAGTTCCTCGCTGCCAAGAGCAGAGTAGATATCCCTGACGGAGTCGAGCCTGGTCTTGGTTACAACCAGCTGCCGGTCGAGGAACCTGATATCTTCCGATCCGGGTGAGCCCAGCAACGTGTAATTCATTGCCAGGGGAGGCTTGCCGAATTCAATTGTAATCTTTTCGCCGGGCATCACAAGCAGTCCGACGAATTCGTTGTTCGGGAACCTTACCTGGTAGAACTCCGGGCCCGTCACTCCGATGACGAATTTGAACCGGCCTCCCTTTATCTCAGTCGAGTCGACTCTCGTTCCATGGTCCACTTCGGACTGGTCAAGGTAGACCATCCCTTCCATGGCTTCGGAGAAAGTTCCTTTTATCGTTACCTTATTTTCGCTGCTGCAACCTGCAAGAAGTGCTGCGGCAAAGAGCACTGAAGCAAACCTCTTCATTCCTTTTTGATATTTCCGGTACAAATAAACTAAAAAACGTGATTGGCTACTGCTCTCCCAGCACTTCATCCAGCTTTTTCCGCAGATCATCTCCCCTAAGGTTGACTGCTATCACCCTTCCCTCTCCGTCAATCAGGAAGCTGGCAGGGATCTCAGAAAGGCCGAACTGCTTTACAACTTCAGAGTCGCGGTAACGGAGGTCGCTGACATGCTTCCACTGTCCGAGCCTGTCTTTCCGTATCGCTTCAGTCCACTCCTCCATCCGGAGATCGAGTGATACCTGAAAGATGTCAAACCCGCGCCAGTGGTACATATCGTACATTTGCACCAGGTTGGGGTTCTCTTCGCGGCACGGAGGGCACCAGGCAGCCCAGAAGTCAACCAGCACAACGCGTCCCCTCAGGGAGGAGAGGCGCAGGGTGTCACCGTCAGGTCCCGGGAGTACAATGTCAGGCAGCATCTCCCCTGCAACAGGCGGCTCGCCTGCTCTTTTACCAACCGTGACACTTTTTCTGAGCCCTGCAACAAACGAATGGAGGTCGAGCACCAGGTCGGACCCGGGGTAAAGGGCATAGAGCGTTGAATCAACACTGTAAAACACCTCTGGATTCTTCGCAGGGTCAAAGAGCTGCAGGCCCGGTACCACCTGCTGGTTCAGCAGGTAGACAGATACCATCGATGTTTTGTTCGCCTCAAGGAGGCTGAGAGCCTTTTCGCGGAAAGCGGTCACAATATCTGCCGCACGCCTGTCGAGGCTGTCCATCAGCAGTGGCAGCGAGGGACTGTTTATACTGTCGTTGTATATGTCAGTAAGGTGTTTAAGTTCAGCCACAACCTCATCGTGATCCTTCCTGAATGCAATGATCTGCGAAGTGCCTTCCGAACCCGTTACCTGCTGAGGCTGTGCCATTGAACCCCGTTCAGCATGCACCTCTATTTTTTCTCCCGGAGAGACAACCAATGTCAGGAAATCGTCATCGTCCAGGCTCAGCATGTAAAAGGAGGGCCATTCCGTTTCAGACCTGAAGCTGAACCTGCCGTCTTTGCCGGGTACAACCGAATCTACCGGTTCCAGGAATCCCGGCTTCACCTCCCTGAGAAGAAGGTACCCGCCTTCTCCTGCACCCACGACGGTTCCGCTGACGCTGAAACTTTCCTCCCTGCAGCCGCTGATAAGAAGCACTGATGCAATCAGGAACAGCACCATTTTTTTGCTCATTACATCAAATATTACATAAAACATTTTTTGTTCAGATTCTTTTAAATTTACTTTCATAACTGCCGAACTTTTTAAACTCGCACTGGTTCTCTTTACGGAGTGCAAAGATATCTATTTTTCAGAGCGTTCAGGGTCTGTTCCGGTTCACGGCAGCAGATTATAAATCTGATTTTTTTGCTTTTCTTTGCACTTGAAACGATTTGTTATTAAATTGATAGATTATTTACGTGCTTATTTTAGCACCTAAACGGAACTCCTGAAATTATGGGATACATTAAGTTTGATAAAGCTCAGGTGGTTAATCTGGAGTATTCACTGACCCGTGAGATTTTGCGCAGCAACAGGGCAGGAAGTTATTCCTCAACCACAATTGTCGGATGCAATACCCGGAAGTATCACGGCTGGCTTGTTTGTCCCGTGAATGAACTGGGAGGCGAAAGGCATGTGCTCCTCTCCTCGGTTGATGCAACCGTGGTCAGTAACGGCCAGAGTTTCAACACCGGAATCCATAAGTATCATGGTGACCACTTCAGCCCCAAGGGGCATAAGTATGTTGAAGATTTTGATATTCAGGATATTCCCGGAATGACATACAGGGTTGGGAATGTAATAATGAAACAGGAGCGTATTCTTGTTCACTATGAGGAGCAGTTGCTGATCAGGTACACTATCGTTGATACGGATGAGCCGGTCAGGCTTCAGTTGCGGCCATTCCTGGCATTCAGGAACATTCACCAGCTGACCCGTGCAAACATGTGGGCCAACACAAGGACGGAGCCTGTTTCTCACGGTGTGAAAATCCGTCTCTATGACGGCTTCCCTTATCTGCATATGCAGCTCTCATGCAATTCGGAGTTCGTTCCCGTGCCTGACTGGTACCTGGGGATTGAGTATGCAGAGGAGCAGAAACGGGGTTATGATTATTCGGAGGATCTGTTCGTTCCGGGCTTTTTCGAGATGACTGCAGCCAAGGGTGATGTAATAGTCTTTTCCGTTTCGACAAAGGAAGAGAAGCAAGCCGGACTGAAAGCCAAGTTCACCCGCACCGTCTCTACCAAGATTCCGCGCAGCAACTTTGGCAACTGTTTGCGCAATGCTGCTCAGCAGTTCATTGAGAAACGGGGTGAAGACACCAACATCATAGCCGGGTATCACTGGTTTGGCTCATGGGGGCGTGACACGTTCATCTCCCTTCCCGGGCTGGCGATGGCACGCACATCAGAAGATCTGTATGCCTCTGTGATTGACACACAGGTACGCCGCATGAAGGGAGGCCTCTTCCCGAACATGGGAGACAATGACAACCCGGCATTCAACAGTGTGGATGCACCTCTCTGGTTCTTCCAGGCCCTCTTCAGTTACGGGCTGGATCAGAAAGAGACCTGGAAGCGTTACGGCCCGGCGATGAGGGATGTGCTGAATGCCTACCGCTCAGGCACCTCATTCGGTATCCACATGAGGGATAACGGACTGATTTATTCAGGGGCTCCCGGAAAAGCACTTACATGGATGGATGCCGTTGTCAGAGGTGTGCCGGTAACACCGCGTGACGGCTTCGTTGTGGAGATCAACGCGCTGTGGTACAATGCTGTGTGCTACTCTCTCGACTGTGCACGGGCAGCGCGTGACAGGAACTTCGTGAAGGAGTGGGATGCACTTCCGGAACAGATCAGCAAGTCATTCATCGACACTTTCTGGGATGAAGAGCTCGGTTACCTGGCGGACTTCGTGAATGACAGTGAGCACAGGAATATGCAGATCAGGCCGAACATGGTCATTGCCACCTCCCTGCCATATACGATGCTTACCAGGGACCAGATGAAGAGCATCCTTGATATTGTCAACCGAATACTTGTAACTCCCAGGGGACTGCGCACACTTTCTCCGTCGGATGAGGGATACAAGGGTATCTACTGCGGTGACCAGGATACCCGTGACCGGGCATATCACCAGGGGACTGTCTGGCCATGGCTGATAGGACCTTTCTGTGACGGATGGCTTAGAGTATACGGCGAAGGAGGTGTATCCCGTGTACGTAAACTTATTATGGGCTTCGAGGAAACACTGACGGAAGCCGGAATTTCTACTATTTCGGAGATTTATGACGGTGATCCGCCACATTCTCCGGGGGGGGCAATATCACAGGCATGGAGCGTCGGAGAAATTCTCCGCATCTTCACTTTGCTTGAAAAGGATTATCCAGTTAATACTATATGATATGCGTGTCCTGATGTTTGGATGGGAGTTCCCTCCCCATATCGCAGGGGGATTGGGGACTGCCAGCTACGGTCTCACCCGGGGGCTTGCCGCCCATAAGGATATCGAGGTGATCTTCGTGGTGCCGAAGGCTTATGGCGACGAAGACCAGAGTATCGTAAGACTTGTTGGTGCAAACACCGTCCCCGTTGCCTTCAAAAAGGTGAAATACAGGTATTTTCAAAAACCGGTTGAAAAGATAGAAGTCTTTTCAAAACTTGTTCCATACACTGATCCGGAGGAGTTCTGGAAGATAACCCGCGGTGAGGTTGCCGAAACCGATGTACTTGTAAAGACCGATGAGCATGGCAAGGTCGACTTCACCGGCAGCTACGGATCCACCCTGATGGAAGAGATTCACAAGTACTCGGTAGTTGCTCAGGTAATCGCCTCAGAGAATGAATTTGACGTGATACATGCGCACGACTGGCTTGCCTACCCGGCAGGCATTGCAGCCAAGGCTGTCTCAGGGAAGCCGCTTGTGATTCATGTGCATGCAACCGACTTCGACCGCAGCGGAGGTAACGTCAACCCGGTGGTCTACAATATGGAAAAGGAGGGTATGGATGCAGCTGACAGGATAATCACTGTCAGCAATCTTACCCGTGACATTGTTATTTCAAAGTACAACATCGATCCCGATAAGGTGATCACCGTTTACAATGCCGTTGAGCCTCCGCATCATTCTGAGCTTGATATTCCCGAGAGGGCCTATGATGATAAGATTGTAACTTTCCTCGGCCGCATCACGATGCAGAAGGGGCCCGAGTATTTCATTGAGGCAGCCAGGATGGTCCTATCCAGGATGCCCAATGTAAGGTTCGTAATGGCAGGATCTGGTGACATGATGGAGCGCATGATGCGTCATGCAGCTGCTATGAGGATTACAGACAGGTTTCATTTTACAGGGTTTCTTCGCGGCAACGATGTCTTCACAATGCTCCGGATGAGTGACGTGTACGTGATGCCATCAGTCTCCGAACCGTTCGGCATATCCCCGTTGGAGGCGATGCAATCAAACGTTCCGGTGATAATCAGCAAGCAGAGCGGTGTGGCCGAGCTGCTGACACACGCCGTAAAGGTGGATTTCTGGGACATCGAAGCCATGGCTGATGCCATTTACGGCATATTGAGCTACCCGGCACTTTCAAGGATGTTCATAATGAACGGCAAGGAAGAGGTAGACAAGCTGAAATGGGAAAAGGCTGCCGGCCATGTGAAGGATATTTATAAAGGGGTTTTGGAACAGACAAGATAAAACAATATGAGCACAGCACAGAAAAAGGCAATCTGCCTCTATTTCCAGGTTCAT
>CAZHAI010000045.1:0-11192 GCA_964530645.1 uncultured Rikenella sp.
ACCCCGTAGTGCAAACTGTTTAAAAAAAAGCAAGATGAAAAAGAGAGTAACATTATTGTTAACAGCGGCATTGATCCTTATCGCTGGAGCATGCAATGAAATAAGAACCGGTGATGGCCAGGGCAGGGTTATCCTCAAGGTCACGGATGCCCCGTTTGACATCAGCAACATCGAATCAGCCATGGTGACAATTACCGGGATTGAGCTCAGAAAAGTTGGCGATGGCATCAGTGACGGCAATCCATTCATCACCCTTTCGGAGGACACGATTACTATTGACCTCATTGACCTGAGGAACGGTGTTTCTGAAACACTACTCGACCTGGAGATTCCAACCGGTGAATATGACCTGGTAAGGCTCTATGTAGATGAGGCAGGGCTTAAGCTGAAGGACTCGGATGAGATTCACAGGGTGAAAGTTCCGGGCGGAAGCCAGACAGGCATTAAGATATTCCTGCGTCCGGCGCTTGAGGTGTCGGAAGGTAATCTCTCCGAGATTCTGCTTGACGTTGACCTCTCAAGGTCATTTATACTGAGAGGCAATATGGGTCACAACAACGGATTTATTTTCAAGCCCGTGATAAGAGCGGCCAATATGGCAAAAGCAGGATGCGTAAGGGGTTTTGTGACTGATACTGCCGGTGTGAAGCTCAGTGAGGCAAGTGTATGGATTGAGCAGGACACCGTTCTTGCAACCGCCTTCTCTGACACACTTGGATTCTATGCAATCATCGGGGTGCCGGCAGGAGAATATTCTGTTTCGGCCACGAAGGAGGGTTTTGATACCGTCCGTTATGACGGCGTAAATATTATTGCCGGCAACAAAACCATTCTGGATTTTGAGCTGACAAAAAAGTAAACCTCTGATTGATTTAAATTTGGCTTAAAACAAAGCCGTACCGCTGTTGGTACGGCTTTTGTTTTTTGCATTTATTATAACTAAATTTGGATGTCAACCTTTAGAAAACAGCCGTAAAACTTATCCCGGCGTTTAAGAACTAACTATAAGAAGAGATGAAAAGAAGACGAGTACTGATGTTTGTCGCAATATTTACAGTTGCACTTGCAGCAGTGATTTCCTGTGCTGTCAACCCGGTTACCGGGAAGAAGCAGATCATGCTTATGTCAGAAGCCCAGGAGATTCAACTGGGATTATCATATCACCCGCAGGTGATGGCAAGCTTCGGGGAGTATGCGGATCCGGCGATGCAGAATTTCGTGCAGGCAAAGGGCACTGAGATGGGGAAACTGTCACACAGGCCGAACCTGGAGTACCATATCAAGGTGGTTGACTCGCCGGTCATAAACGCTTTTGCCGTCCCGGGAGGATACATTTATCTTACGAGGGGCATAATGGCCAACTTCAACAACGAGGCTGAATTTATGGGTGTCCTTGGTCACGAGATGGGTCACGTGGCAGCACGCCACTCCGTAAGCCAGCAGACCAAGCAGCAGCTTGGCACCCTGCTCCTCATTGGAGGGATGATTGCTTCGGAGAAGTTCGCCAACTATGCCGAGGCTGCAATGCAGGGAATGCAACTGCTCTTCCTGAGTTTCAGTCGCGACGATGAGCGCCAGGCTGATCAGCTGGGTGTTGAATATGCATCCAGGACGGGCTATGACGCAGCTAAAATGGCCGATTTTTACAAGGTCCTCATCAAGATGAATCTATCTGAGGCTGAGGGAGGCGTTCCTACCTTCCTCTCCACCCACCCCGATCCGGGTGACCGCTATAATGCGGTTCTGAGGGACTCTAAACTCTGGCAGGACAGCCTTCATCTCCCCTCTTACAAGGTGAATGGCGACCAGTACCTTCAGATGATCAACGGGATGATATACGGAGAAGACCCGAAACAGGGATATACAATGGATAATACCTTCTATCATCCTGAGATGAAGTTCAAATTCTCATATCCTCTTGGATGGGAGCTAACCAATGCCCCGACACAGGTTACTGTTCAGCCTGCTGACGGCAAGGCGCTTATGCTCTTCTCGCTTTCCAACCAGAGAACTCTCGAGTCAGCCGTGGACAGCACCATGGCACAGTACGGACTGACGCTGCAGAGGGCAGAGAGAAGGACCGTCAACGGCATGCCGGCAATTGTCACCCTCGCCAAACAACAGACCCAGGATCAGTCAGGAGCTGCCGCCGGCTCAAACGCAGTCATCTCATACTTCATTGATTACTCATCAGTGTTCTATGTGTTCCACGGCGTCTCCACCGAGGCTGACTTCGCAAATTATGCTCCGACAATGGAGGCCTCAATGAAGACATTTGCGAAGCTCACTGACGCGTCAAGGATTAATGTCAAGCCGAAGAGGGTTTACGTTAAGAAGGCTCCCCGTGCCGGCACACTTGCAAGCACTCTCAGTTACTTCAACATGCCGCAGGCAATGATGGAAGAACTGGCTCTTCTCAACAACATGGAACTCAATGATCAGGTTCCGGCTGGCAAAAACATAAAAATAGTCTCAGAATAAACTCACAGACATTGGCAGACCAGACATACAGGAAATCAGACTACAGAGCCTGGATGGACAAAAACGGGCTCTACCTGAAATATGGTTCCATCGCCCTGTTGATCCTTATCCTCCTTGCCACCACCCTTTTTCAGGTTCAACCTGAGGAGGTTGGGGTAATCACCCGTTTCGGGAAATATGTACGCAAGGTTGAGTCGGGCCTCAACCTTAAGGTCCCTGTAATCGAAAAACTCTATAAGGTTGCTGTTGAAAGGCAGCAGAAGGAGGAGTTCGGGTTTCGTACCACCGCACCCGGCGTCCGGTCGGAATATACAAAGGAGGGTACTGTGAACGAATCACTCATGCTCACCGGCGACCTCAACCTTGCCGATGTGGAGTGGGTTGTTCAGTACCGCATTGAAGACCCTTACAGTTTTCTTTTCAGGGTAAGGGAGCCGATTGTGGCGCTGCGTGATATCTCCGAGGCTTCAATGCGCGAGATAGTGGGTGACCGTACCGTGAACGAGGTACTGACTGTGGGAAGGGCGGAGATAGCATCCAGCGTGCATCAGAAGATACAGGAGCTATGCGCGGAGTACTCTCTCGGGATAAGGATCGAGCAGGTGGTGCTCCAGGATGTCAATCCACCTGACCAGGTCAAGGATGCCTTCAATGATGTCAACCAGGCGCAGCAGGAGAGAGAGACACTCATCAACCAGGCCCGGTCGGAATACAACAAGGTCATACCCAAGGCGAAAGGGCAGGCGGAGGAGACAGTTCAGCGTGCCGAAGGCTATGCAATGGAGAGGGTGAACAACGCCCTGGGCGAGGCATCACGCTTTAACGCCCTTTACCTTGAATATGTAAAGGCGCCCGAAGTGACAAAGCGGAGAATTTATCTTGAGACCATGGAGGAGATTCTTCCGCGGGCAGGAAATAAGATCATAACAGACGAGGGTGGAAATAACCTTTTGCCGCTCCTCCAGATGCAGCTCAACTCAAAGAAGTAAACCATGCGCACGAATTCAACCAAACTGATTGTAACCCTCTCCGTGCTGCTGGTCTCCCTGCTGCTGATCCTTGAGTGCGTTTACAAGGTAAAAGAGACCGAACAGGTTGTTGTGACTCAGTTCGGAAAACCCGTCGGTGAGCCGAAGACCACCCCGGGGCTGAAGCTCAAGATGCCCTTTATCCAGAGGACCAACTACTTCGAGAAGAGATATATGGAGTGGGACGGCGACCCGAACCAGGTCCCGACAAAAGACAAGAAGTTCATCTTCGTAGACACCTATGCAAGGTGGCAGATTACCGATCCGCTTCAGTTCTTCAAGCGACTGACCGATGAGAGAGGCGCCCAGTCGAGGCTGGCCGATATCCTTGACGGTGAGACCCGTGACCATATTGCAGGCCATAACCTCGATGAGGTTGTGAGATCTGTCAACAGGACCCCCGTTTCATCAGGACTCATCGGTGAGGAGACCGGTGACACTCTGAACAACATAATGACAGGGAGGCAGAAGATCGAGGATATGATACTTATCTCAGCCAATGATAAGGCGAAGGACCTTGGAATAGTGATCCTCGATGTGAGGATCAAGCGCCTGAATTATGTCGAAGAGGTGAGGACTCAGATCTATGAACGCATGAAGAGCGAGCGTTACCGCATTGCTGAGAGGTTCAGGTCCGAGGGGCAGGGAGAGGCTTCAAAGATAAACGGTGAAAAAGAACGTGACCTGAAGACAATACAGTCAGAGGCATACAGGAAGGCGGAAGAGATCCGCGGTAAGGCAGATGCCAGGGCAGCGTCAATCTATGCCGGCGCCTATGATCAGTCAGCCTCGGCACGAAATCTCTACGGCTTCCTGAAGTCGATGGAGACCTTCAGGCTGACGTTTGACTCCACCACCACAATCATACTTTCAACCGACAGTGAACTGTACAGGTACCTGACCGGTTTCGACAAGTGATTCTGAACATAATCATGCCAGCGCCCCCGTTGGTCAACACCTTTCCCGTATCTGTCAAAAGAGACTGGACAAAAGCTCTTTCCGCCCGTATATTAGTATGGAATCCGACATCGGAAGAGATGAAAACATACTTTCAGATAACAGCAGAAGGAATAGGGATAGTACTGCTACGGAAAAGGAAAATTGCAAAAGCGCTTCGCAGGTGGTTGCGTGAAAAAGGTTTGTCCTACGAGTACGTTTTTTACATCCAATAATCTTTCAGTTAAAGGTTCTGTTTAAGAGTTTTTCCGAAGCAGCGAAGGCCGGCCCCCCCCAGGGCCGGTTTTTTTTGTGCCGGCCCGAAATATAAAAGGCCGCACTCTTGCGAATGCAGCCTCTGTATTTATGCCTGATGACTTCCGGGTTTAGCCCCTGTCAGGGAAGAACCTGCGCCACCAAAAGTATTTTCTGATTCTTGCCATAATTCAATTGTGTGCAAATATGCAAACAATTTTCGTTACGGTTTATTGTATCAGCTCTTATTTTTTAAGAAGATCACGTATCTCTTTCAACAGCACAACCTCATCACTTGGTGCCGGCGGAGCTGCGGGAGCGGCCTCTTCCTTCTTCTTCATACTGTTCATTGCCTTGATGACAAAGAAGATGCACAGTGCTACGATCAGGAAATCAATTATGTTCTGAATGAAGTTCCCGTACTTGATTGAGACTTCGCTGACTGCCGGCTGAATGACTGCCGCACCGTCCATAACGGCATCCTGTCCCTTCTGAAGTACAGCTTTCAGATTTGTGAAGTCAACCTTGCCAAGCAGCATGCCCAGTGGCGGCATAAGTACGTCATTCACAAGTGAGGTAATGATCTTTCCGAATGCACCGCCGATGATGATACCAACGGCCATGTCAAGCATGTTGCCCTTGACGGCAAATTCCTTGAATTCCTTAACTATTCCCATAACTTTCAGGTTTTTTGGTTAGTAAATCTGACAGGTTAACAATGATCAAATATACAAAAAGGTATGACATAATAATTTTTAGCCGGGCGGATTTAGTTTTGCCTTTCGAAACTGGACTTGAACGGTTTTTCTTCTTATCTTACAGGTTCGTAAACAATCTCTCACTGAGATCGTTTAACTTCTATAATATAAACTAATTAAAACCGTAAAATCATGTCAGTACTCAAAGTAATCGAGATCCTTGCATCATCACCCGTCAGCTGGGAAGATGCAACGGCATCTGCCGTAAAAATGGCAGCCAAGACAGTAAAGGAAATACGTTCTGTTTACGTACAGGATCAGAGTGCGGTGGTGGTTAAAAACAAGATCACTGAATACCGTGTCAATGTCAAGATAACTTTTGAAGTAATTTAAAAATCAACAAATCATGGGATTAATTTCTTTCATCAAAAATGCTGGCGCAAAGATCTTCAAGTCTGAAGAAAAGCGTGAAGAGGAAAAAGCCTCTCTTATCACCGAACATATCAAAAAGTTCGGATTTGACGTGAGTAAAGTCAAAGTGGCTGTCGACAATGAGAAGGTGATACTGACCGGTTCGGTTGACACACAGATCAACAAGAACAAGATCATCGTTACCGCAGGAAATGTGGAAGGCATTTCGGCAGTTGAGGATCACCTTATTGTCACTGTTCCCGAGCCCATTGCCCCGCCTGCGCCTGAAAAGCAGTTCTACACTGTCAAGAAGGGTGATTACCTCTCGAAGATTGCCAAGGAGGTTTACGGTGATGCAAAGAAATATCCGATCATCTTCGAAGCCAACAAGCCAATGCTTAAGGATCCGGATCTCATCTATCCCGGGCAGGTACTTGTAATTCCTCCCGTCAAGTAGGACGATCTGACTTTTTTTATTCGCCGGAGGCGGGTCCTGTGACCCGCCTCTGTTATTTCAGGTCACCATGATCAGCGAGGTGACGGAAAAGAAAAAAGAAGTGGCATCCCCGCAGGGAAACCGGTAGTAAAGTTATATTTTTGGGTATCGACAGATTAACCATAAAACTGTAACAGATACCCGATGAAAAGCTGCAGGATTGTTTCCGTTATTGCGGCATTTGCCTTGCTGATCAGTTCAGCAGGATGCCGGAACTCAGTACCCACTGTGACATCACTGCCCAGGAGCACCCCCGAAGCCGAGGGTGTCTCATCCGATGGACTGCTGAGGTTTCTCGACTCTGCTTCTGTCAGCAGGCATGAGTTCCACAGCATCGTTGTAGTCCGTCACGGGAATGTGATCGCCGAGGGGTGGTGGAATCCCTACCGCCCTGACCTGAGGCACACCCTTTACTCTGTCAGCAAAAGCTTCACCTCCACCGCTGTCGGTTTTGCCGTGACTGAAAAGCTTCTGAGTGTTGATGACAAGGTAGTATCGTTCTTCCCTGATCAGCTTCCCGATACCGTATCACCGTTCCTTGCAGACATGACGGTAAAGGATCTCCTCACGATGTCCGTGGGGCAGTCGCCCGAACCCTCCAATGCAATCACCTCCTCAGGCAATGACTGGGTTCCGGCATTTCTTGAACTGCCTGTTGTGAACGATCCGGGAAGCACATTCCTATACAACTCAATGGCAACCTTCATGCTGTCAGCTATCGTGCAGAAGGTTACCGGGGAGAAGCTCATCGATTACCTGCAGCCCCGCCTCTTTGGTCCGCTGGGAATTGAGGGGATGGACTGGGAGTCGAGCCCCGAGGGCATAAACACAGGCGGATGGGGTCTGCGGGTAAAAACGGAGGACATGGCCAAATTCGGCCAGTTGTACCTGCAGAAGGGTTCATGGAACGGCAAACAGATAATTCCGGCAAGCTGGATAGAAGAGGCCACTTCATTCAAGATCGACCAGGCACCGGATGCATCACCGGAGACAAAAGCGGACAACGACTGGATGCAGGGCTACTGCTACCAGTTCTGGCGCAGCCGGAACAACACCTACAGGGCTGACGGCGCATTCGGGCAATATATAATCGTGATACCGGAAAAGGATGCAGTGGTTGCGATAACCTCAGAATCACCGGATATGCAGGATGTGATGAATATGGTTTGGGACCACATACTGCCTGCAATGAATGAGGAAGCGCTCCCCGGGAACAGGGAGGCAGCCGGAAGGCTCGTGGAGAGACTGGCTTCACTTGCATTGCCGGTCCCGGCAAAAACAGACGACCCCGCCGTCGCTGAAACGATCCGGAATAAGAGATTCCTGCTCGAAGAGAACAACCTTAAACTTAAATACCTCACCCTTGACTTTGCAGGGGATGCCTGCAACCTGTCACTGGGAAATGGCGAGACCGTCCGCACAATACCATTTGGCAGAGGTGAGTGGATCACTTCTATGACGGAGATGGGAGGGCCCGGCATACTGCGCAAACCGGGAGAAGCCTCCGCAAACCTTGTGGCAGGAGCCTTCAACTGGGAGAATGATACCACCATCGTTCTTACACTCAGGTATATCGAGAGTCCTCATCATTTAAGAATGACCTGCAGTTTCAAGGGTGATACGGCTGAGGTGAAAATCAGACAGAGCACACCTCCGGGATATGACCTCCCCGTACTGAAGGGAATAATAGCCAGATAGGAAAATACTTACTTTTCTGCCAGAGTACCGGTCAGGGCCCTGATTACTACCGATGCGCATACTATGCCGAAGGCAGCGGGCATGTATGACATCGTCCCCACGCTGGAAGCCTTGTTGCTTTCATCAGAGCCACGGACTATCAGATTCTTATCAACAACCTCAGGACTGTAGACGGCAGTAAAACCCTCACGGACCCCCAGCTTGTGAAGCTTCTTGCGAAGCATCCTTGCCAGGTTGCAGAAGTTGGTCTCAGAGATATCGGCCACCCTGATTCCGGTAGGGTCAAACTTGCCACCGGCGCCCATTGAACTTACGATCCTCAGGTTAAGCCTCAGGGAGTGATACACGAGAAAGACCTTGGGCGACAGGGTGTCGATTGCATCAACTACATAATCATACTTTTCCTCTTCCAGGATATCAATCATACGCTGGTCACGTATGAATTCCGGTATGACCTTCAGGCGAAGCCCGGGATTTATGTCCAGCAGCCTCTCTCCCATCACTTCGGCTTTACTCCTACCTGTGGTTGATGTCAGGGCTGGCAGCTGCCTGTTCCTGTTTGCTGCAGTTATTATATCGCCGTCAATTATTGTCATGGCTCCCACACCTGCCCTGCATATCATCTCCGAAGCCCATGAGCCTACACCTCCCAGCCCTGCCACAAGGACATGAGATTCCTTCAGCTTCTCCAGGGCTTCAGGGCCAAGAAGCATCTCTGTGCGTGATAGCCATCCGTCCGTCACAGGCTGAAGTTTAGAAGTTTATTGAAATTATCACGTATCAGGCTCTCTGCTGTATTCACCTCATATCCGGCAGCTGTTGAGAAGAGACTGTAAATATCTTCTATATTTTCACCGGAGTCGTCCGTTTCAAGCAGTATCCTGTCATGGCTGACTGCTTCAGTCACACCGGTTGTTATCCCTTGAGCTCCCAGTGAGAACCAGAATCCCTCATCAGCGAGTGAGGCCGCCAGGCTTCTGCTCCCCCTGAATCCGTGTATGACCCAGGGCCGGCCGGGTTTGACCTCCCTGCGCGCACGCCTCAGTTCATCCCACCCTTTGACGCAATGGATCACCACAGGCTTCCCCATCTCCTCCGCAATATGCGCCTGGAAAAGAAAGGCACGGTACTGCACCTCCCCCTGTGCTCCCCTGAGCCGGTCAAACCCGGCCTCACCAATCACCACAACATGAGGGTGAGCAGCGGTAAGCAGAAGCTCGGTCTGAAGTTGGGCAAGATTATCATCCGTCAGCTGCCAGGGGTGTATGCCGGCAGAAAAGAGGGAATTGGGAGGAAAATCAACCGGAACCTCCTCCCCTGCCATAAGGTTCATTACGGAGAGGGTTCCAGCTCCGCTCTTAATTTTATGAGTGTGAAAATCAATAAATCTTATTTCCCCGGCAATGTTCATGAGACTGGTGAGGAGAGTCGTTTTATGCCACTGTCAAGACGGCGTAATGTCTCATCCTTTCCTGTCAGCTCAATAATGTCAAAGAGGTGGGGGCCCCTGGATGCTCCTACAATGAGGAGCCTGAAAAGGTTCAGGATGGTGCCTGTGTTATACGGACTCCCGGCAATCCACTCCTTGACTCTTTTTTCAAGTGTCTCAGAAGTGAAGGGCTCCACCCCTGCAACAACATCATGCAGTTCCCTCATTTGCATCGGTGAGTCTGCATTCCATCGCTTCCTCACGACCTCCTGGTCATATTTTTCAGGAGCGACAAAGAAGAAGTCTGCTTCATGCCACAGGTCCTTCACGAACCCTGCCCGTTCCTTCACAAGAGAGATGATCCTCACGAGTGTGTCTCGGCCGGGACTGAACCCTTTTTCCTTAACTACCGGCATGAAGAGATCTGCAAGCTCCTCATCGGTCTTCATATGAAAATATCTTGTATTGAACCACTTCGCCTTCTCAGGATCAAAGCGGGAGCCTGATTTTCCTACCCTGTCTATTGTGAACGCAGCAATCAGCTCGTCCATGGTGAATATTTCCTGTTCCGTTCCGGGGTTCCATCCCAGGAGGGCAAGCATGTTCACAAATGCTTCGGGAAAGTAGCCCTCTTCGCGGTACCCGGAGGCTGTTTCGCCGTAAGGCCAGTAGAGCGGGAAGACCGGGAATCCCATCTTGTCGCCGTCGCGTTTGCTCAGTTTTCCCTTGCCGGTGGGTTTGAGCAGCAGCGGAAGGTGCGCAAACAGCGGCGCTTCCCACCCGAAACTGCGGTAAAGCATCACGTGCAGCGGAAGTGACGGAAGCCACTCCTCACCTCTGATCACGTGAGAAATCTCCATCAGGTGGTCATCAACGATGTTTGCCAGGTGATAGGTCGGCATACCGTCAGATTTGTAGAGCACCTTGTCATCAAGAGTCGAGGTGTTGACGACAATTTCACCTCTTATAAGGTCGGTGAAGTGAATATCTTCATTGTCCGGCATGCGGTACCTGACAACATAATGCTCACCTGAGGCGATGCGCTGCTTTACCTCTTCAGCACTAAGGGTGATGGAGTTGCACATGTTCATCCTGGTTGTGCATCCGTAATTGAACGTCTCGCCGCGCGATTCATGCTCCTGCCTCAGCCGGTCCAGTTCATCAGGCGTATCGAAGGCGTAATATGCATCTCCCTTGCCGGTAAGCTCATCGGCATACCTGTGATAAATCTCTTTCCTGTCACTCTGCCGGTAGGGTGCGTACGGGCCGCCCTCTCGCACTCCCTCGTCGACCTTTATGCCTGCCCACTCCAGTGAGTCCATTATGTAATCCTCGGCGCCCTCCACGTAGCGTGCCTGGTCAGTATCCTCGATACGCAGGATGAAAGTCCCGCCATGGTGCCTTGCAAAGAGATAGTTATATAATGCGGTGCGTACGCCGCCTATATGCAGCGGGCCGGTGGGGCTGGGGGCGAAGCGCACCCTGATCTTTCTGTCTGTCATGATGAAGATTTTTCTGATTCTGTCTTAAGCGCTTCATCACTGCCTGCTGAAGGCCGCAACGGAAGCGCCCGGCAAAGATAATTATAATGCATCGAAGGGCAATTTACCCCTGCAGGCCACATTAAAAATCATATTTTGCAACCTCTATTTGTATTATTTTTACATCATAACGAATTAATCATCAGTCGCGATGAAGAATATGAAAGCTCTCGTCAAGGCCCAGGCTGCCAAGGGATTATGGATGCAGGAAGTACCCGT
>CAZHAI010000046.1:0-10991 GCA_964530645.1 uncultured Rikenella sp.
GGTATGCCACATCCACTGACCTCCTTGCAGTTGAGATTATAAATCCTTGCTCTTCCCTCGAAACCCTTAAGATCCCTGAGAACAGGGTTTTGCCTGACCACAGTTACAAGGTCGGTGATTCTCTGGAGATTGGCAGTTATTTCCGCCTTTGTGTACCCGCAGTCGTATCCAACATAATCAGTACGGCTCAGGATTTGAAATGTACCTTGTTTATCCCTGATAAGCGGAAGCTCCTGCGCAGTCAGGCTGAGCGAAAGCCCGGCAAGCAAAACAAGTGATATGGCGCGATTTGTTCTCATATTCAAAGAAATTAGTATTTGGTTGTTATTGAATCAACTGTAACTGTCAGGGCTGATTTCAGGACTTCCATACCGGTGGTCACTGATTCCGGGCATTTTTCAAATTGTTTCATGAAGGTCCTTCCTGCTGCGTCATAAGATCTGGTCCGTTCTATCAGGGAATCAAGTTTAGGTTTGGCTTCTTTCGCTTTCATTTGAAATATAGCCGGATTTTCATTTACAGCGGTCTTCAGTGTATCTGTTACAGCTGACAATTCATGCAGTGCATGGAGGTAATCTGTTACCGATGTGCTATTGAACTTTTCAACACAGTCGCCAATGTTCTTCACTCCGGTCATAAGAGTTGAAAATCCGGCAGAATTTATACTGATGCTTTTTGACTTGTCGCAACCGCATTCTTCAGGAGAAAATGGCAGCCCTACCTGGCGAGGTTCGCTGGTCGGCGGCGGGGGTGATATCGGGGGCTCTTCGTCTTCCGGCACAGGTGGCTGTGGGTCTCCTGTCGGAGGCTTCTGCGAAGGAGGAGGGTCGGTCTTAGGTTTCGGGTTCACAGGCGGTTTCGGGTCGGTCGGTGGGGTAGGATCAGTCGGCTTAGGCGTCGGGTCTGCTTTGGGTTCTTCCTTTTTCTGAGCCCCGGTTTTGTCTCCCTTGCAAATCTGTTGGAGTTGCTCTATTCTCTTCAGGTCCTTGGCAGCCTTATCCCAATTCTCCTTAGCACTCTTGACGGCCTCCTCGTAATATAGGATCTTTCCTGCATTATCAGCAAATCGGGCTGCTGATTCCTGCACTTCAACGGTACCTACTGCAGCACTCATGGTTTCCTTGCCCAGCTGATCAAAGGCTGTCTTAACGATGTTTTCCTCAAATTTACCAGTTCCATAGGTTGCCATCATTTCAGAGGCAGCAGTAGCGAGTTCAGTGATCTTTGTCACTGCAGATATAGCCTTTGTTGGTCCTTTTCCGCTGGAGATGATCGTCAGACCTGCCTTGGCGAGTAGTTCCCACGTCGATGCAACAAGGTCATCTCTTGCCTTTTCAAACTCTGTTGAGCCGGCTACCTTTTGTAAATTCTCAGCGGCAGCTTTAAGGTTTTCAATGGCTGCCTGCTTCATCTTTGCAAGTGCCTCAACAGTCTCCTTATCGCAGTTGACCACTTCCACTTCAACAGCAGGTCCGGTGGCTTTCCCACAGTTATCCCTGGCTTCCAGGGTGGCCATTCCTGTTTTTGATCCCTGAATGTCGAGGTTACCTGAAGAGGCCACCACAGTGAATACTGAAGGATTGCCTGACACGAAATCGACCAGCTCCTGAGCTTCATCTGGCTCGGAAGAGTATGTCACTTTCAGTTTGCCGGACAGTTTATTGCCATAAATATCATAGAGCGGTATCTGAGGTATAGCATTCCCGCTGTTATATGACTTGATTATAACCACAGATGCTGGCTTTGAAGCCTCGGCTCTGCCCCCGTCAGGTGTGGTATACTCTACATAAAGAGTACCGCGGCCCGGTCTTGAACCGGTGATAGTAGCTGAAGCACCTTCAGCATCCACTGACATCATATAAGAAGGCTCAACTCTGAACTTATAAGTGCCACCGTCAGGTTTTCCTGATGCCGTAACGTTCCCAATGTCCCCGGCACTAAGTTCAGAACAGCCATACAGGGTGACCTCTGCCTCAGAATTGGATATTGGTCCGCCACGGAGTGTGGCAGAAATTTCCAGAGTGCCATCGACGAACCCGCTGAGAACGCGGTTATTTACCTTTTGCAGCGCATGCCAGTTTTTAAGATCCTCGTTTGACAGTTTAAATGTAAGAGCCTCCGGCATTCCATCGGGCTCATTGTCGCCTGACAGAATACTAAAGAAATCGCAGTCGCCCTCACCCTCAAGATCCGGTTCACTAAAGGTCAGGATCGCTCCGTCGACGGTACGCTTTATGACAGCTTCAGTGTTCCCCGCAGGGCCAAATGCTCGTCTCTCGGGTTCGGTTGCCGGGCCACCGGCTGCAGAAGTCCATGTATCGTTTTCGGTGACCACTGTATAGCTGAACATGCCGTCGCCAACCGTTGAAAGAGAGACAGAGCTTTCTCCGTCATTCCCTGAACCGGATTTCTCACGGACATAGAATATCATCGTTTCTCCCGGTTTCATCGCGGCAATACTGCCCCTTGCAGCCAGGAGCCCCTCAGGTGATGCATTCATCTGGGCACCCATTACCGACATTTCACTGTAAGTCACCCCGCCAGTATACCCTGAGTTCCATGCTGCGCAGGGCCAGTACCTGGCTTCAACGGTCTTCCTGAAAGCCTTGTCAACCACAGAGCCCTTTTGTTCCATGGTGATCATGAAGACTGGTCCGTTTGGCGTCTGACCGCTGGCCATGGAACATAGCATCATTCCCGTGACAAGGATCAATACTGTTAAGGGAGATTTTTTCATCTGGTTTATTTACTCAATACTTTGTTGTTATATAATCACAGGAACTTGTCAATATTTTGTTTTAACAGAGTCTACAGTCACATTAAAGGCTGATTTCATAAGTACTACACCTGAAGAGGTGGATTCAGGACATGATTTAAAGTTTTCGTAGAATGCCCGGCCAGCCTCATCGAAAGACTTGGTGTCCCCTAAAAGCAATTTAATCCGGGGGGCAGCCTCGCCGGCGACTTTCTTCAGTTCTTCAGGGCCTGCCTTTAAGGCATTGTCCAGGGTTGATGAGATTTCTTTCCAGCCATTGAGGGTAGTCACATAATCAGTAAGTGGTCCTTTGCTGAAATCTTCGACGCACTTTCCAAGGTTTGTCAATCCGGATTCTAAAGTCGAAAGTCCTGATGTGTTGCCGGTGAGCTCTTTGGAACTCTTGCATCCGCAATCTTCTGAAGGCGCAAAAGGAAGACCTATCGTCTTTGGTTCACCTTTAGGAGGGACTGGCGGGTTCTCAGGATCACCAGGCTCTTCTCCTGCCGGATCATCTGCCGGCGGTTCATCATCTGGTGGTTCTTCTGTTTTGGGTTTTGGCTTATCTGGCTGAGGGGTTGGTTTCTCCGGGTCAGTTTTCGGAGGAACCGGGTCCTTCGGCGGCTGTTCATTTGCCTTTGGGGGTTGTTCTGTCCCTTTTGGTTCCTCACTGCTCTCACGGCATATTTTCTGACGGCGGACCACATCCTCAATATACTTGTTCCAGTGTTCTGCCCATTTTACGGCTTCCTGGAGTTTCCTGTCGGTTGCGATCAGTGAACCAAGATCCTGTCCAAACTCGTAGGCTGCCTGAATTGTTTCTATTGCACTTGCCACAGCCTGCTGGTTATCCGTTCCTCCAAGCTCGACAATCATTTGAGCCATATTGCTTGCCGTTGCCAGGTTTTCACCAGCAGCAAGACCGTTGACAAAGTCATAGAGGTTGGAACCGACGCCATAAATTTTCGCTGCTGTTTTGACTCCGGCACCTGCTTTTCCACCGCTGAGTGATCCGATAATAGCTCCACCCATTTTGATTGCAAGATTACCTGTGGATTCAGCAATACGGTCGGCAGCTTTTGCAAATTCCTCAGAGCCGAGTATGTTTGCGATCTCCTTGTATGCCTGCTGCCGGGCTTCCTGTGCAATCCGCATCTCTTCAGCCAGTTTGGCCTTTGTTTCATCAGAGCAGTTGACAACCTCCACTTCAACTGTCGGACCTGTCTCATTGCCACAGTTTGTGGTTGCCTTAAGGGTGGTTTTCCCTTCCTTTGAGCCTGTTAATTCGACTGCGCCCGGCAGTCCAACGGCTGCGAGAACTGATTTGTCAGCAGGTACGAAATCGACCAGTTCCTCTATGTTTGACGGCTGGGCTGAGAGAGGAATCTTATGTATACCCGGAAGTTTACTGCCGTCCACATCGAAAAGTGCAATCTGGGGAATTGCCTGCCCGCCGTTGTAATTTTCGATGTTCACGCAGGAAGCCTGTTGTGATGCTGTGTTCGTCTTTCCCAGGGGAGTGGTGTATTCGACGTACAGCGTGCCTTTACCGGGTGTTGACCCGGTCAGGAGAGCCGACGATTCGCCGTCAGACTGAACCTCCAGAAGATTGCCTGGCTCCACCCAGAACCGGAATTTCCCGCCTTCCGGCTTGCCTGATGCAAAAACCTCACCCTGTTCTTCTGTGCTGAGTTCCGAACAGCCGTAGATTGTTACTTCAGGCTTGTCGGGCTCCTTGTATGGCTTTATTGTGAGGCTCAGGGAGCTTTCTGTTGTGATGAATTCGGTACCGTCTACGGTATGTCTTTGCCTGCTCTCGCTGGTTTTCCAGGATGCCTGGTAGCCTGTTGATGTTTTTGTGATATTACAACTCCTTTCGCCTGCTGCATCGCAGCCGGCTGAGCATGAAAGATGATATTCATCAATATCGCCACCGGTATCTTTCCATTCGTCGTAAAACATACGCCCGATATCGGACCCTTTCGCATTTATTCCAATACTGGCGGAGACATCTTTACTGTCAGGGGTGTAATAAAACATTAATGACGCACCAGGCAGAGCTGAACCTGAAACATTAATGTTGCGGATATTTGCACTGATCAGTTTGCCGTCAATGGTTTCATTGTATTTTGAGGATTCAGAATGTGATCCCTGGCCAGTTACATTAATACTCACAGGTTCCCCGGAATCTGTATGGAACCAGAATTCACTGGCCGGATCTTCGGCCTGATTTTCAATGACAGCCGTAATCTCGCCACTTGTAGTGGTTCTTACTGTGACATGTTTTTCTTTATCCCATTGCTTATCTCCGGCCATGAAACTTATGAGAGTATCCTTCTGCATAGTTCTGCTTTCAGTTATTCTGGCTGTAATCAGCCATAAGCCCGAATCCTGAGGAAAAGCAATAAGGCTCAGCAATACCAGAGCAATAATAAGGGTAGGCTTTTTCATTTAATACAGTATTTGATAGTGCAGACTATTTTCCGATAAGAGGTGCCAGTGCCCTTATGTCATCGAGATCAAATTCTTCCTCAAAAATTGTTTCATAGGGGGTTTGCCCTCGATCCCTGGCTTCCCTGATTAACCCTTGCAGATAATCCTTCTTTGTTATCGACCTGAAATAGATAAACTGGATTGCTGATTTCGGAAGACTCCTGTCCCAGTATTCGGGATTGATTTTTACAATCTGCGGAGCCTTTGGATCTGTGCCTATCTCTGACATTGTGCAGCACATACGGGCTGGTTTTCCCCTGTCGGAAACCGCGGTGGCCGCATAATCAGCTTCAATAGTTTTCAACATAAAGTCCCTGTTAAACTGGTTGGGTTCCTTCTTCCAGTGTTCCCGTTTGCAGTTGAATGCTTCATCTACAGTTACCGGCAACCAGTAGGGGGGGCGGTCAGGGTCATATATCACATAACATTCACCGCCGTAAACATCTATACCGCTTTCAACGGTCTCTTTCTCTCCCGGCACAGTGAAGAAATTTTTATCTCCCAGGAAATCGCCCGATGAAAAGTGCCATCTGTTTGTATTGGGTTTTAACTTATTGATTATCAAGGACCATTCAGGTGGCTCAATTGCATTAAAGTATTCTGTTCCGTCTTTTTTGCGGTACCAGGCTGCAAACTCGAAGCTTATCCTTGAAGGTATACCGTATCCGCCGTTATCCTTACAGTTGACATTATAGATTCTTGCCCTTCCTTCAAATCCCCTGATGTCACTCAGGACAGGATTTTGTTTTATCACACTGACAAGGTCGGTTATTCTCCCCAGGTTAGCAGTCATATCGGCCTTAGTGAAACCACAATCGGGGGCAGTGTAATCAGTCCTGTTCAGGATCTTAAACGTACCTGGTTTATCTGTTAGCTGAGGGGATTCCTGGGCCCCGGCAGTCGTCACAACGCCCAGAAGCAGCATCAGTGGAATGATTATTCGATTCATTTTATTGGAGATCATTTGCTTTTAAGTTCGAATTTGCCTGACCAGAGCTCTTTTTTGAAGAAATCAGTGTTTAAGTCAAGCCCTGTTTCCTTTTTTACCTTTTCAACGGCATCCTTCTGAACCTGAGCGCCTGCCGGGTTTATGGTCTGGTTAACATCACCTGAAACTGAGCACCCTCTCTTGGTTGAGGCCTCGAAAGAGGCGCTGGCATCGGTGCCGACTCCGTTGCTGAAATCCTGCGTCACTTTTGCGGAGAAGTCCGTTTCAAGGCCCTTCGAGCCGTAACTTACCGAAGCACCGCCGGACACTGTGGTCTCCCCGTATTTTACTGATGAGTTTGCGCTGGCGGTGACAGAATAATCCTTGATGCCTCCCTGGTCCCCGCTGATGCTAACCTCACCCCCTACAGAGGCAGTGTAGTTACCAACACTTACTCCTGCGTCGGCACCGGCCGTGACGTTGTAATCCTTTACCACACCGTTACCGTCAGAGGAAACCGACACAGAAAGGTTCACATTGGCATTGACCTCCCCATTTCCTACTTCCTTCTTAACACCAACGCTAAGCCCGGCATTGCGGGTTGTGGCACCTGTAAATTCACTCGTTGTGCTTTTGTAGCTGAAGCTTGCCGGAAGATTAAATGCCTTTTGGAGCCATTCGGTGTTAACCTCTATCGTTGTGCGCGCACACGACGCCTTGACCTTAATCAGACCGAGCTGATATTCATCAACATAAGCATCCAGTTTCTTGAATAACTGTGATGATTCTGGTATTTCCCCCGAGTCAAAGACAGCCTTTGCCTGCTTATTCCTGGCCAGACGTTCATTCTCCTCCTGCGCCATTGCCTCATCTTCAGCCTCACGGGCAGCCAGCAGCTCCTCCAGGTTGCATCCGCAGTCCCATTCATCATAATACTTGAAAGAACCGTGCGCTGTCAGAACCGTATTGAGGTACCAGGTAAGTGCCTGGTATATCGAGTTTCGCATGTCTGCCTCCTCCTTGCTTCTCACATCAGGATCAGAGATGAGTGCTATGTGGCGGATAACATCATAATAATAAGCCTCTGCGTTTGGCTTGAAACGCTTCATGTATGTTGTTGCAACCACATTGGTGGCCGAACCGAAGCCAGTCTCCTGTATCTGGTTGGCGGCATTGAAGAATCTCACATGAATAGCGTGCCCAATCAGTGCCCATTCAGCTTCCCGGAAGGTGTTTCCTGACTCTGCGGCCTCCTTTTCCGCGGCATCCTTTCTCTTATTAAAATCCTCCATCTCCGCATCCTTTATTTTGGTCAGGTCTTCCATCTTCCGGTTGCACTGTGTGATGATCTCAGTGACCTGGTCATATGTTCTCTTGTTCAGGCTGTGCAGGTAACCTGCGTAAAGGTGGTTTTTGCGGTTGTACACCGTATAGTTCATCTTCTGCATTATGATGTTCATCGGATCGGCATAGTCGTCCGGGTTCATCTGCAGAATTATGTTTATAGGGTCCAGTTTTCCTGCAATTGCTATTGTGGAGGCAGTGTTGCCAGTGGCAAGATCGAGTTTGGCCTTGTTGGCCTCCATCCTCATCTGATTCATCTTTTCAAGGAATTCTTCCTTGCCGGTTACCTTCACATTCGGATCCATGTCCTTGTCCATGTACTTCTGGGGATTTTTGGCAACATCATCCATATCTACGCCCGGATCTATCTTCAGTCCCAAATCCGCAAGCCAGTCGAGCTGCCGGTTGGAAGTGGATGCGAATGATTTGAGGGAGAAGACCGAAAGCATCTCGGAGAAATCCTTCAATGCGCTTTGACCCTGCGGGCCGCAGATTACCTTAAGTGTAGAGTATTGGGTGAGTTTTTTTATTGAAGGAGCCTGAAAGCTGCCAGCCGGCGGCAGGTGTTCAATAAAATACCTCATCTTGTTACGTTCGCTCTGGTCGAGCTGCGTAATGAAATCGGCGGAAGTCATCACAGGTTCAGCTGCCATTATCTCTATCCCTTTTTCGAATTTTTCTTCAGGAGCCTCGGGAGGCAGGTCAGCGTATTCATCGCTTTTCTCAAGACTCTTGCTCTTTTTAATTGGCAATCCGGTCGCTAAAGGTTTATCCAGGTTGTCATCCTCCAGGATGGCAAGGGCCTTGTCCCTGTTGTTCAGAGCGAGGAAGTATGCCGCCAGTCCAAGTGCCGCATCCCACGACTCGGGCTTTATCTTACGGGCAACCATGAACAGTGACCGTGCCTCCTCAAGCCTGCCCATGTCGATGCACAGGTTGCCGAGATTTATCACCGGAACCAGGCTTGCCTCACTCCAAAGGTCACCCTTCATTGAATGTTGTATGGCATACAGGAATGCCGATTCGGCATCGCGGCGATACGGCGCAAGTGCCTCAGGCGAGGGATTTTTTTCACATAACATTTCGCCGGCTGACAGGATAGCCGCTCCTATATTGCCTGCAGCTGAGGTGGAAGTTGGGTCGAGGGCAAATACTGCAGTTGCAAGTGCGATGTTGTAATATGGCCTCGCGAAGTTATTGGTTGCCAGTGCCACAGCCAGTGAGAGCTCCTTTGCCCTTGAGCGGTTAGGACTCTGCCCGTCGAACCTTGGCACCCAGTTGACCATGGCAGTATAATCGGAAAGATCTTCAGGCCGGAACTTCTGCCGTGCGATCCCGTTCATCACGGAAGCCATCCCCAGCATGTATTCAACAGAGGGTACGCTGTTCGGGTCTGGCAGGAGAAGAGACATTGCATTGAGTTCTGTCTCAACCTTAATAAGTGCGAGCCTTCTCTGTCCCTCATCCCGGCCCGAACCAAACGGTGAGTAATCCGCTGCCGTTATTGGTGATGACTGGGTGACAGGTGAGTATTGCGGTGCAGGAGGAATGGGTACCAGAGTCTCCGGCGCGTACCCTGAAGATTCTGAACCGGTTTGCCCAGATGCCTGCTGCATTGCTTTGACTAACTCCGGAGGCAGTGAAGTGCCGGGCGGCAGCATCTTTTTGATCTGTTCGAGGTCGAATCCCGGTGGCATGGATGTAGGTGGCTTCCCCGGCTTGTTCTGTGAAATGCCCTGCAGACTGAATAAAACAGCTGCAAAAAGTATCAATAACTGTTTCATATTATTCATTGCATCTCGCGCACTGGCACTTCGCGCCGTTTACACTCGTATGTTTATATCCATCTCTGTCATAGGAGTAACTCACTATACTGCCTGGCTTTTGCTCTGACATTATCCTGCCCTGATCATCATAGGTGACAGATGAGAGTAATTCCCCATTGGACATTTTCGACTCACTCCTCAGGCCGCCTTTTTCATAGTAGATTTTACTGGAGCAGGAAAGCTTGTCCATCTCCCCGGAGCAGTCAATTTCCGACTTGATGTTCCCATTCATGTAATATTCTTTTCGCAAACCCTGGGGGAGGCCATCCACATAATTGGACTCTGACTGCACCTGACCGTTGCTGTAATATGTAACGCAGGAACCATTCGGAAGTCCGTCTACAAAATTCTGATCCATTATGATGTTGCCGGAATCGCTGTATGACTTTACACTCCCGTATGGAACGCCGTCCTTAACAGTATACTTTCTTGCGATTTTTCCGTTTGGATGATAATCAGTTTTTGGACCGGTCAGCATGCTTGAGAAGTCATCCTTCTTTTCAGTTGTGAAACTGACCTCTTCGCTGTAATAAATATGCCCTCCGCTGTCAGTAACATACGCCCTTACAGAGTATTTTGTGCCGGCCTCGAGGTCTGTCACCGACTCCATGAATGAGACCTCCGAAGGAATGTCCCGGGCTTCATCTTCATAGGATTTCAGGATCGTGCCGGTCTCCAGTGACGGCGATCCGCCGGTGCCCCAGCATAGCCCGAACCCGGTTACCCCTGCACCTTTTACAGAATAACTGAGTTTCGCCCGGTCCTTTGTGACTGAAGATGCCCTCAGCCCGGTCACAGAGCAGGTTGGCTGTTCGTTAGAATGTATAACCCCGGGCCCGTCAGCAAGGGAGTGCTTCTCGCCTGCCGGCATGAACGAAATCAGGGGCATGACGAGGGCAATGATAAAAAAGGATATACCAGCTCTCATTTCATAAGATAGGTTTAGTGTAAAAGCAAATTAATATATCCCGGGTCCGTGTTACCCGGGACCTGGCAGGCATGCAGCAGTTCAAAGCTTGATGAACTCGACCCTGCGGTTCAGCGCCTTGTTGGCCGGGGTGTCATTGGCTGCGACAGGCTGGCCTTCGCCCGCACCGTCAGTCACCAGCCGGTCGCCGTTCACTCCGAACGACTTCACCAGCTCGTTCTTCACGGAAGCGGCACGGCGTTTTGAGAGATCGAGGTTGGCGGCATCGGCGCCGTCACTGTCGGTATGGCCGACGATCTTGACTTTTACATCCGGTACTTCATTTAATATGGCTGCAATTTCCTTGAGTGTTCCGTATGACTCCGGCTTGACAACATCCTTGTTTACGTCGAAATATATACCATAGGTGATCAGTTTGCCTTCGGTCATGAGTTTGTTGCGCATATCGGGAGCACCGACAGCGATCCTTATATTGGTTACAATCGCGGCACCTCTTTCAAACCTGATCCTGTCAGGCTTCACACAACCTGCAGGGAATGCTTTTGGCAGGTCAAACACTTTATTTTCATTCTGATACAGCCGAAGCCTGGACTTTTGTACCCAGATTGCAATGTGATATTTCTGGTCAGCTTTTTGCTTGTACATCTCATCATCCTTGTAACCATCAATGTTGAGCTTCTCACATTCTGTCCCGAATAGCCAGGTACTGTAAAATGG
>CAZHAI010000047.1:0-10848 GCA_964530645.1 uncultured Rikenella sp.
CACTGGTGCTGCTGTTCATAATCGCACCGCTGGCCGGCATGTTCCTCGACTCATCGATGGGTGAGGTGAGGAGCACTGCTGCTGATCCCGTTGTGAGGCGCAGCGTCTGGTACACCCTGGCCATCGCCTTCGCCGCAACGCTCCTCTTCGCCGTCGGCGCTGTACCGCTGGCATGGATAATGGCCCGGAGAAAATTCCCGCTGAAGAATGTTGTACAGGGAATAATTGACCTGCCGGTGGTTCTGCCTCACACAGCTGCAGGCATCGCCCTGCTGGGATTCCTCTCACGCGACGGGCTGCTGGGAGGAGCCGCACAGAAAGCCGGGATACTCCTCGTCAACAACGGGGCCGGAATTGCAATGGCGATGGCCTTTGTGAGCCTACCGTTTCTGATCAACGCGGCACGAGACGGTTTTGCAGCCGTTCCGGAGCGTACGGAGAAGGCGGCGCTGATGCTCGGCGCTTCACCGTCCCGCATCTTCTTCACAATATCACTGCCACAGGCATGGCGGTCAGTGGTCTCCGGGTTTATTATGATGTTCGCCCGCGGCATGAGCGAGTTCGGGGCGGTAGTCATAATCGCGTACCACCCGATGATCGCCCCCGTACTCATCTATGACCGGTTCAACACGTACGGCCTCAGCGCCGCCAGACCCGCATCAATAATTTTCATACTCGTCGCACTTGTCTTCTTCGTGCTCTTCAGGGTACTTGCAACAGAACGGCGGCAAATCTTCAGGAGGGAGGATGATGCTACGGACTGAACAGCTCTGCAAAAGGCTCGACTCCTTCTGCCTGAGGGAGATATCGCTTGAGGTGGCGCAGGGCGATTACTACGTCCTGCTCGGACGGTCAGGCGCCGGCAAGACACAGCTGCTCGAAGTCATCTGCGGGCTCACCCCCCCCGATAAGGGACGTGTTTTTCTTGACGGGGAGGATATAACACGCAAGAAGGTCCAGGACCGTGGCATCGGTCTCGTCTTCCAGGACCTCGCGCTTTTCCCTCATTATTCAGTGAAGGATAATATAATGTATCCACTGAGACTGATGAAGCTCCCGCTCAGGGAGAGGGTCTCCAGGGTTCAGCGAGCAGCGGAGGAGATGAATATAACCGACCTCCTGTTGCGCAAACCAGCCAACCTGTCGGGAGGGGAGAAGCAGAGGGTGGCGCTGGCACGCACTCTGGTAACGGAACCCAAGATACTTCTTCTGGACGAGCCGATGGCATCCGTTGACGCCAGCCTGAAGGACAGCATCAGGAGGATGCTCCGCCGTCTCAACCGGAACGGCCAGACAATAGTACATGTAACCCACGACTTCGGTGAAGCGGTAAGCCTCGCCAGCCGGGTAGGGGTGATGCATAACGGAAGCATCATCCAGGAAGGCACTCCGGCTGAGGTCTTCAACCACCCGGCGAACAGGTTCGTGGCACGCTATGCCGGGTTTAAGAACTTCTTCAGGGTCACGTTTGTAAAGTCGTACAACAGCTGGTCATGCATTACTGATAACAGGACAAAATTCAGGCTGGCAAAGGGCGAATACCCCTCATCCGGGCTGCTTATAATCGCCGCCGGCGAGGTGCTGGTCTCGCGGCAGGGAGCTGCAGGAGTGCAGATAAACAACATTCATGGCGTCATCGATGACGTGGTGCCGTCGCCAACTGGTTACGAGATCACTGTTAGTGCCGGGGACACATTTTATGCTGATATCACCCATCGCGGGATGGAGGAGCAGAAGTTCGTCACCGGCGAGCCGGTGATCGTTTCATTCCGTCCCGAGTCGCTGAGACTTGTGGGTAACGGAGAAGATAAAAAGGAATACTGAAAGGATATGATAACGTTTGAAGAAGCATTCAGGATTGTGACGGAAAATCATTTCCGCACAGGCAAGGAAACTGTTTCGCTGGCGGAAGCCTGCGGGCGCGCGCTGGTGGTGCCGGTGAAGAGCGACATGGACATGCCGCCGTGGAACAAGAGTGCCGTGGACGGCTATGCCTGCCGTCACGAGGAGCTGGGCCATGAGCTGACTGTCATTGAGACGGTGCCTGCCGGTGTTATGCCTGAGAAGGATGTTGTTCCGGGCAGCTGCACACGGATTATGACAGGTGCCGCTGTGCCGAAGGGAGCCGATTATGTCTTTATGCTTGAGAATTCGGAGGAGCTGCCCGGCGGCAGGGTGAAGTTCACCGGCAGGCCCGGCAGTGACAATATCGCGAAGGCAGGAGAAGATTTCATGAAAGAGCAGATCGTCCTGCGCCCCGGCCGGTATATCAGGCCGCAGGATATCGCGGTCATGGCCTCCGCGGGAGTCACGGAGGTTACAGTCAGCGCCAGGCCCAGGGTGGGAGTCATCAGCACCGGCAATGAACTTGTTGAACCTGACCGCGTTCCGGCCGGGGCGCAGATTCGAAACAGCAATTCGCTGCAGCTCATGGCCCAGGCAGCCAGGGCGGGAGCCATCGGAAAGTACTATGGGATCGCCCGTGACGATGAGGAGTCAATTGCCAGGCTGTTGAAGAAGGCTGTGGAGGAGAACGACGTTGTTGTCATCTCCGGCGGTGTCTCGTTCGGCGATTTCGACCTGGTACCGCGCGTGATGCTCTCGATGGGACTAAAGATACATTTCGACCAGGTGGCGATGCAGCCGGGGAAACCCCTTACCTTCTGCACCGGAGAGCGCAAGGTTGTCTTTGGCCTGCCGGGAAACCCCGTCTCCACACTTGTGCAGTTCGAAGTGATGGTAAGAGCCTTCCTCGACAGAATGGCAGGCGTGACAGAGACGGCACCGGTGCTGCAGCTGCCACTGGCCGCCGACTACTCCCGCAAGAGAGCGGAGAGGCTTTCATGGATACCCTGTTCAATAACAGCTGCCGGAGAAGCCATGCCGGTTGAATATCACGGTTCAGCGAACATCTCGGCACTGACAGGCGCATGGGGGATGATAATAATACCGAAGGGACAGAGCTGGATACAGAAAGGAGAGACAGTAAGTGTTAGACAGATTTAACAGGCACATAAATTACCTGCGCATATCGGTCACCGACAGGTGCAACCTGCGGTGCATCTACTGCATGCCGGAGGAAGGAGTGAGGCTCATCAGGCATGAGGATATTCTTACATATGATGAAATCACCGTTTTTACCCGTGTGGCAGTGGCTGCCGGAATAAGTAAGGTACGCATCACCGGAGGGGAGCCGCTTGTACGAAAGGGGGTGACCGAACTGGTGAGGATGCTCTCGGAAATCGAGGGTATCACTGACCTCTCGATGACGACTAATGGCATCCTGCTGGCTGATTACGCAGCCGGGCTGGCGGAGGCGGGGCTGATGAGGGTTAACGTCAGCCTTGATACCCTCGACCCGGAGAAGTTCCGTATCGTAACGCGCGGAGGCGACCTTCAGGCCGTGCTCAGGGGCATCGCAGCAGCACAGAGTTCAGGTCTGCGCCCGGTGAAGATAAACTGTGTAATCAAGAGCACTCCCGACGAGGAGGAGGCCCGGGTGGTGGCTGAATACTGCATGCGGGAGGGCCTCGAGGTGAGGTTCATCAGGCAGATGG
Source organism: uncultured Rikenella sp. (assembly GCA_964530645.1). Lineage (GTDB taxonomy): Bacteria > Bacteroidota > Bacteroidia > Bacteroidales > VadinHA17 > SR-FBR-E99. The sequence continues at coordinate 3,558 of CAZHAI010000047.1, forward strand.
ACCTGGCGTCCGGCACATTTTCGGTGGTGCACGGCGGCACCGGGGGTCACTGCGCGAAGTGCAACAGGCTGCGACTCACACCGGAGGGGATGCTTCGTCCCTGTCTCTTCAGCGACAGGGGATACAGCATACGCGAACTGGGAGCAGAGGAGGCACTGCGCATGGCAGTGGCTGAAAAGCCTGAATGCGGAACTGAAAATCATGTAAATGGCTTTTACAACATAGGAGGATGAGAAATGGATAAGCTGACACACACTGACGAGAGCGGAAGGGCACATATGGTCTACACAGGCGATAAACCGGTGCAGCATCGCACTGCCACTGCCTCTGGCAGGATAGAGATGAAGCCTGAAACACTGAAGCTGGTGGCTGACAACATGATGAAGAAGGGCGATGTCCTTACAGTGGCCGAGATAGCCGGCATCAATGCCGCCAAGCAGTGCAGCTCGCTGATACCCCTCTGCCATAACATCACCCTCGATCAGGTCAGGGTGTCACTTGAGGCGGATGATAAAGGGATATCTGCGACGGCTACGGCAAGATGCACGGGCATGACCGGTGTGGAGATGGAGGCGCTGACTGCCGTGAGCGTCGCTTTGCTGACTGTTTATGACATGTGCAAGGCGGTCGACAAAACGATGATCATTTCTGATGTCAAACTGATAAAAAAAGAGAAACATGACATTGCCTGAAAAATTCAAGGTAAGGGTGATCACCCTGAGTGACAGGGCGCACAGCGGAGCATACAGTGATCTCAGCGGTCCGGCTGTTGTCAAGTATGTGAAGTACGCCATGGCGGCTGCAGGGTGGGAGTGCGAGATAAGGCAAAGCATCCTTCCTGACGACGCCGTTGCACTTCGTGCGGCGCTGACTGAGGCACCGACGGTTGACCTGATAATTACCACCGGAGGGACAGGCATCGGTCCGCGGGATATCACCCCGGATATTGTCGGGCCACTTCTCACCAGGGAGATTCCCGGAATAATGGAGCAGATCAGGGTCAGGTACGGCACGAAAAACCCGAAGGCGCTGCTCAGCCGTGGCGTTGCAGGTACTATAGGCAACACCCTGATTTACACCCTGCCCGGATCAGTCAAAGCCGTGCATGAGTATATGGCGGAGATTATCAAGACCATGGAGCATACTTTCTATATGCTATACGGTATTGATATACATGGTAAAAGGCAGTAGGCAGACAAAAATAAGTCGGCAGTCGGCAGTCGGCAGTCGGCAGTCTGGCAGTCTGGCAGTCGGCAGTCAGCAGTCGGCAGTCGGAAAAGTCAGCAGTTCGCAGTCGGCAGAAGTGTTGGCAATGATAGCCCGTAGGGCTTGAAGCATTGTAGATAACGTACACACATGATTAATTTGGCCGTAGGTCATAAAGCATTGTAACAGCATGTTTTATCAAAATTCCACTATTGCCTGATGCCTATTGCCTGATGCCTATTGCCTATTGCCCATTGCCTGATTTCTCGTATTCGCCAGCGTAATCCCTGTCAGCCGGTCATACCGCTCCGCAGGATCACGGAAATAGGTGAGTATCAGGTAGTCATTTTCCGTTTCCCAGTGACTGCCCTCAAATGGAAAACCCTCCGGTGCCCCGCCCCCTGAGGGGACAACGACATACTCATAATTGTACCAGCCCTGTTTGAGGAACAGCGACGCTTCATAGCATCCCTTCGCGGCATTCCATTCCATAAGGTTGTCATGAGTGTACTGCCACCCGCTGAAATCGCCTGCCACATAGACTCTCCCATCCCTGATCTCATTATATGCAGGAAGGGTGAACCATACCCAGATATAGTCAGCTTCACGGTCCGGCTCGTTGCTCTCCTCAATAGCCACAACATATTTGCCGTTGAAGTCCTCATTGAAAAAGTAAGGTTTGAACTCCCTGTCATCAGTGGGCAGGAGGAAGGCATTGTAGAACCCGTTGACATAGTCGAGGGCTCTCACATTCTGCCTTGTCTGCCGGATAGTCTTTATGTCGAAGTACCTGAACTCGTTGCCTCCGGGCATCAGTGTCTTATCTGACAGGGCGTTAAACTCAAGCCTGCCGTTTGCAACGAAGTCGGGGGTGAGCCCGGCTCTCGTCCTGTCAGCCCGCCCGTTCTGCATCACTGTCAGTGTCACCTGCCGGTAGGGATCAGTTACACGCAGGTTGCCCGTTGACACGATTATCTCCGGCTGCTGGTGGGTGTCTGTAGCACCGGGTTTCATCGGACGGCGGAAGTTCACTGCCGCAGAGGAACTGCCCTCACTTACAAAGAATCGCCTTATGAGTATTGCTTTCTCCGGATCGCCTGCCTCCCAGACGGTTATAACATAATTGCCGGAGATCAGAAACCTTATATCATTGTTGGGCAGCGAAAGATTGTAATGAGTGTAGTTAGTTTTAGTATTGAACGACGGATGAAAATCGGTCACCTGGTTTTCTTCGTAACCCTCGAGGTAATCACTTGTGAATAGATCACTCCGGTACCAGTCGCGGTCACAGTGTGTTATGCCGTACCAGAGAGTCCCGCCTTCGCCGTCAATAATATCAAAACTGAGTGTCAATTCATCACCGGATACCTGCTGCAGATAAGGGTATGCGAGCTTCCAACCCTCCTTTCCAAAGGTTATGCTCTTTACGTTGCCGGCAGCATACTCACCGGATGAAAATTCGGGCGCTGCAAAAGAAAAGAGGGGTAAGATCAGGCAGAATATCGATAAACTTAATAATTTTATCGGTGCAAAGATTTTCACAATTATCACTGCTATTTTAGGACCAATGTACAAATATCCTGCCGCACTCTGAACAACACGCAGCAAAAAGAGTTATGTGATAAATACCACCTTGTTCTGTGAATATATTAACAATAAATTATTATTGCATCTAAAAGGAATTAAGATCCAGTCAGAATATGTCAACAGTGATCAGATTACGTAAAGGATTGAGTATCAAGCTTGCCGGCAAGGCGGAAAAGATACTCCTTCCGGAGGTGACAGTGAACCGTTTCGGTGTCAGGTTTGCCGATTTTCCGGGCCTCGTTGCACGACTTGAGGTTCAGGAGGGTGACAAGGTCATGGCAGGAAGTGTGCTGTTCCATGACAAGAACTTTCCTGATGTTAAGTATGTCTCGCCGGTCAGCGGAGTTGTCAGGGAAATAATCCGCGGAGAGAAGCGGGTTCTTGTTGAGGTGGGTATTGAACAGCAGGGCGCAGAGCGAATGGATTTCGGCACTGCCGATCCCCTTGCGCTAACCCGCGAAGAGGTTGCGGCCAGGCTGCTGAAGTCGGGGATATGGCCTGTCCTGAGGCAGCGGCCTTATCACATCGTGGCCAGGCCCGGGGCTGTGCCGAGAGATATTTTCATTTCGGCCTTTGACAGTTCGCCGCTGGCGCCGGATCTCGATTTTGTAATGGCCAACACGCATGGCGGGCACCTGCAGACGGGTATCAACGCCCTCTCCCGGCTCACCGACGGTAAGGTTCACATATCGCAGGAGGCAGAGGGATCCAGGGTTGCTGAGATGAAGAACCTCAAGAACGTTCAGTTTCACAGCTTCACAGGACCGCATCCGGCAGGCAATGTAGGGGTTCAGATACATCACATTGCTCCCGTTTCGAAGGGCGAGGTGGTATGGACTCTTGACCTGCAGGACGTGGTGGCAATCGGCCGGCTCTTCAATACCGGCTTTCATGACCGCGAACGGATCATCGCACTGGCCGGGCCCGGCGTGCAGAACCGCAAGTATCACCGCATCAGGCCCGGAGCTTCAGTCATCGGCATCCTGAAGGGTAACCTGAAGGAAGGCGGCTTCAGGGTCATCAGTGGAAATGTTCTGACAGGCAAGAAGATATCACAGGATGGCTATTTCGGTTTCTATGACAACCTTGTGACTGTAATTCCGGAGGGTGATTACAGTGAGTTCTTCGGATGGGCTGCGCCGGGGCTGAAGAAGTTCAGTTACTGGAGGACCTTCCTCTCGAAACTGATCCCGGGCCGGGATTACGAGATGGATACCAACCTGCACGGAGGTCAAAGGGCCTTCGTGGTCTCGGGCCATTATGAGAATGTCCTCCCGATGGATATTTATCCCGTTCACCTGATAAAGGCGATAATGGCCGGAGATGTGGAACTGATGGAAAACCTGGGCATCTACGAGGTGGCTGAGGAGGATTTCGCCCTGTGCGAATTCATTGATCCTTCCAAGACCGAGATACAGGAGATCATCCGCAGCGGTATCAACCTGATGATAAAAGAGATGAACTAATTTAAGGAATGAGCTTGCTATGAATTTCCTGCTTAAAAAAATGAAAAAGATAGAGCCTCTCTTTGAGAAAGGGGGCCGCTTTGAGAAGCTGCATTCGTTTTATGACGGCTTTGCCACTTTCCTTTTTGTTCCTGACAAGGTTACCACACGCGGTGCGCACATCAGGGACCATATGGACATGAAACGCACGATGACCGTTGTCATCCTGGCGCTGATGCCGGCCCTGCTGTTCGGCAGCTACAACATCGGACTGCAGCATACAAGGGCTTTCGGCATCAACGACTGGACCCTGATGCATATGTTCTGGTTCGGATTCCTGAAGGTATTGCCACTGATACTTGTGAGCTACATCGTGGGTCTGGGTATTGAATTCGTCGCCGCACAGCTGAGAGGGCATGAGATAAACGAGGGGTATCTCGTCACAGGGATGCTTATTCCTCTTATAATGCCCGTGGATGTGCCTCTCTGGATGGTGGCAGTTTCGGTAGCTTTCGCTGTCATAATCGGCAAGGAGATCTTCGGAGGCACGGGGATGAATATCCTGAACCCGGCACTGACGGCACGCGCGTTCCTTTTCTTCAGCTATCCGGGCTGGATGACAGGTGACGCAGTCTGGATCGAAGGCCTGGTGAATGGTGGTGCTCTCGACGGATTTTCCGGGGCCACCCCACTCGCACTGGCCAAGCTTGACGGTTTCGCACAGATGCCTTCGGCGATGGAGATGTTCATTGGAACCATCCCGGGATCAGTGGGGGAGACCTCCACGGTTGCGATACTCATTGGTGCCTTTATTTTGCTGCTGACGGGAGTTGGCAGCTGGCGGATCATGCTCAGCATGACCCTCGGCGCACTGGGAATGGGACTATTGCTCAACGCCACAGGCGGGAGCGAGTACACCCAGATACCGGCATACTATCACCTGATTATGGGCGGATTCGCCTTTGGTGCGGTCTTTATGGCCACTGACCCGGTGACGGCGGCACAGACAAACACCGGAAAATATATATACGGCGCACTTGCAGGCATACTGGTGGTCATCATCAGGGTCTTCAACCCGGCATATCCTGAGGGGACTATGCTTGCAATACTTCTGATGAACGTCTTCGCCCCACTGATAGATCATTATGTGGTGAATGCAAATATAAGGAGAAGGCTAAAAAGAGTACGGACAGCATAACAACACGAGAGATGAAAGATTTCAGCAACAAGTATATTATGACGTTCTCGGTGGTGATGGTTGTCTCCGTTGCCATCCTCCTGTCGCTTACGGCGCTGCTGCTGCAGCCCAGGCAGGAAAAGAACGTGGAGGTGGAAAAGAAGATGAACATTCTCTCTTCGATAAATGTAGTATCGACGAAATCAGACGCTGTTTCGCAGTATGATAAGTACATCAGGAACAGTTATGTTATCAACACTGACGGAAAGCATATTGAAGGAGTTGATCCCTTTACAGTTTCCCTGAGAGCAGAACATAAGAAGCCCCTGGCGGAACAGTACCTGCCTGTATTCATTGCGGTTGAAGACAACGGCGACACACTCCGCATACTGCCCCTGGAGGGCAAGGGACTTTGGGGCCCGATCTGGGGATACGTGTCGCTTAAGTCGGATATGTCCACCATTGCAGGTGTGACCTTTGATCACAAGGGAGAGACCCCCGGTCTGGGAGCCGAGATCAACACAACCGAGTTCGAGAGCCAGTTCTTAGGCAAAACCCTATTCAAGGACGGGTCTTTCGTTTCAATTAAGGTTGTAAAGGGAGGAGTCCGGCCCGGAAGCCTGAACGAGGTGGATGGAATTTCCGGCGGAACAATCACCAGCAAAGGCCTTGAAGCCATGGTGTATGAAGGGATCAGCAAATATGAAAAATACCTCAGCCAAAACAGGAAGTAGATATGGAAAACGTTCAGAAGGAGCCGCTCTTTACGGCCAGGAATAAGAAACTGCTAACCAACCCGCTGGGGCTCGACAACCCGATCACCGTCCAGGTGCTTGGCATCTGCTCCGCACTGGCAGTGACAGTAAAGATGAAGCCTGCCCTGGTGATGGCAATCTCCGTCACGGTGGTTGTTGCTCTCTCAAACCTGATAATCGCATTCATGCGCAAGGGTATACCGGGACGCATAAGGATAATTGTGCAGCTGATAGTGATCGCCGCGCTGGTTATCGTGGTCGACCAGTTCCTCAAGGCCTTCGCCTTCGATGTAAGCAAACAGCTCTCGGTGTTTGTGGGACTTATAATTACAAACTGTATCCTCATGGGACGGCTTGAGGCTTTCGCCATGAGCAATGAGCCCTGGCCATCATTCCTTGACGGCATAGGCAACGGGGCAGGATACGGTCTTATACTTGTCATTGTATCATTTTTCCGCGAGCTGCTTGGCAGCGGAAGCGTGATGGGATACCCCATAATGGAAAAGATCGGGTTATACAAGACAGGTTATGAAGACAACGGTATGATGATACTCCCGCCGATGGCGCTTATTACGGTGGGCATTATAATATGGATTCAGCGCAGTCGCAACAAGTCACTTCAGGAAACAAAGTAGCACAGTATGGAAAACCTGCTAAACATATTCGTAAAGTCGATCTTTATCGACAACATGATCTTTGCCTTCTTCCTGGGTATGTGCTCATACCTGGCTGTTTCGAAGACGGTAAAGACATCAATGGGACTTGGAATTGCAGTCACATTTGTGCTGATAATAACGGTTCCGGTGAACTTTCTCCTTGAACAGTACCTTCTCAAGAAAGGAGCGCTGTCATGGCTGAATGAGAGTTTTGCAACACTGGACCTGAGTTTCCTGTCGTTCATCATGTTCATTGCCGTGATTGCTTCGATAACTCAGCTCGTTGAGATGGTGATCGAGAAATTCAGTCCTTCGCTCTATAATTCTCTCGGTATTTTTCTTCCCCTGATTGCTGTTAACTGTGCAATTCTTGGGGCTTCACTCTTCATGCAGGAGAGGGAGTATGAAACAATTGCCGAGGCGACTGTATTCGGGCTGGGATCAGGAATTGGCTGGCTTATGGCC
>CAZHAI010000048.1:0-10648 GCA_964530645.1 uncultured Rikenella sp.
ATACATAACAGTCATTATGAGCAAACTATACGAGAAACTATTAAATCACGACTACTCTCCGGATGAGATGGGAGAGTGTATTGCGGAGGCAAGAAGCATTCCGGCATCAGTTGAAAGGGCCCCTCTGCTGAGGGAGATTTTCTCCTGCCTCGATCTCACCAGCCTCAATACACAGGACAGCGAAGGGTCAATCCGGAGCTTCGCGGAGAGAGCCGCCCATTTCCGCTACAGCTTCAGTGACCAGGGCAACGTTGCAGCGCTGTGTGTCTATCCCAACTTTGTGACGGTTGCCAGGGAGGGACTTGGCAGCAGTGGCGTGAAACTGGCAGTTGTGGCGGCATCGTTCCCGACATCACAGACCTTCACCGAGGTGAAGATAATGGAGACATCCATGGCCGTCAGAATGGGGGCGGATGAGATTGATGTTGTGATACCCGTGGGCACGTTCCTTGAGGGAGCTTACGACGCTGTCATAGATGAGCTCAAGTCAATCAGGGATGCTGCCGGCGAGGCCACCCTCAAGGTGATCCTCGAGACTGGTTTGCTGAAGGATGAAAGGAACATCTACCGGGCTTCAATAATTGCAATGGAGTCGGGTGCTGACTTTATCAAGACATCCACCGGCAAGTGCCAGGTGTCGGCAACACCCGAGGCAGCCTGGGTGATGTGCCGTGCAATACGAGATTACTACAGTGAAACAGGTATAATGATCGGATTCAAGCCCGCAGGTGGAATTGTAACTCCTGATGACGCCCTCCTGTATTATTTCATCGTCAAGAACATGCTGGGACCGAAGTGGCTCACACCTGACTACTTCAGGATAGGTGCCTCGCGCCTCGCAAACAATATACTTTCAGAACTCCATCCGGGCAAGCCGGCTTACTTTTAGCCTCCCCAGATGAACAACAGTCCGGGCGATACAATCAGTGTTGCTGCTGACACCCTCAGGATGCCTGCATCACAGGCAGAGTACAGTATTGGCAGGATCATTCCCGTGCTCTCTTTCAAGGAGGCCGTTGCTGAGACAGGAGAAGGAACCTCCGGGCTGAGCACGGACCATATCGCGGGCATGAGGCGCATTGACGGAGATCCGAGGCCCTCCGGGATCGTTAATTCCGATATGAGCTTTATCCTGCTATCGCTCTCTCTGCTTATAATTACAATCCTCACAGTCTTCGGACGCAAGAGTATGATCAGCGGCCTCTCTGCCATCCGGTTCAGAAGGCACGGGGAGGTTACCCCGCCGGGAACATCAGAGGTGCTGTCATGGCCACCGATCTTCAGAAACATTTTTACTGTGCTGAATCTCAGCCTGTTTGCCACCATAGTACTGCTGACAAGGGGGCTGACAATCCCCGGCCTTTTCGGCGGTTCTGTCGGGCTTACCGCTGTTCTTGCCGGGGTTTCCCTTGCAGCCCTGCTCATCAGGCATCTCACCAGCATAGTATTGGCTGAGATTACCGGACTAAAAAGTCTCTTCCGTGAATACATGAACATTGTATACAATACATGGTTTGCCTGTTCAATGTTTTTGTTCATCCTTAACCTTCTCATCCTTTTTGCACCTATAGAGAATCCTTCTCTGTTTTTACTTATCGGCACCATAATCATATCCATTTTTCTTATTATCAGAGCCTTAAGACTGCTCGCAATTTTTAGTGAAAGGCGTGTTTCAGTTGTTTATTACATTTTGTACCTTTGTGCCCTTGAAGTCTTGCCTGCCCTGGTCATTCTCAAAGTACTCGGCGTTTTCTGACCGGAGGCAAGAACGAGGTGGTTGAACTAAAAACTTATGGCTTTGAAAATAAGGAAGGTATTAGTGTCGCAGCCCGAGCCAAGCAATCCGAAATCACCGTATTTCGAGCTTGCAAAAAAATACAATCTGAAGATCGACTTCAAACAGTTTATCCAGATTGAAGGAATCCCCGCGAAGGATTTCCGGCAGCAAAAGATCAATCTCGCTGATTTCTCTGCTATCATCTTCACGTCAAAGACTGCAATAGATCACTATTTCAGGATTTGCGAGGAGATGCGCTATACTGTGCCTGATACGATGAAATACTTCTGCATTACCGAGAACGTTGCTTTTTACCTGCAGAAGTATATTGTTTACCGTAAACGCAAGATATTCCACGGCAAAGCCAATTTTGAAGACCTGATTGACGTCATAATAAAGCACAGGGAGGAAAACTTCTTCGTTCCGCTGTCAGAACCTCATAAATCAGATATTCCCGAACTCCTTGCCAGCCATAAGATCAAGCATACAATAGGGACGATGTACCGCACAATCAGCAGGGACTTTGATTCCAAGGACCTTGATTATGATCTCCTTGTCTTTTTCAGTCCATCCGGTATCAAGTCTCTCAAGGAAAATTTTCCGACCTTCATTCAGGGAGAAGTAAAGATCGCTGCCTTCGGCCCTACAACTGCCGAGGCTGTCACACACGAGGGCTTCAGACTTGACATACAGGCCCCCAACCCAAAGGCGCCGTCAATGACAATGGCACTGGACTGCTTCCTTAAAGATTATAATAAGAATAACAAATAGCCCGTTAAAGAGGTAACGCTTAGACGGAAGCATCCATCCCCGCGGATCGATGCTTTCTTTTTCCCCATGAAAACCCGGCTGGCATCATTCTCAAAAAGCGAAAGACTCTGCGGAGTAAAAACAATCAGCGAGCTTTTCGCGGAAGGCCGGTCAATGAACCTCCCGCATCTGAGGATAATTTACCGCATCTCCCCTGCCACAGGCGAACTTCCGCCTGCCAGGTTGCTGATCTCAGTTCCGAAACGTCATTTCAAGAGGGCTGTTGACAGGAACCTCATCCGGAGACGGATCAGGGAGGCCTGGAGAATTAACAAGGAGCCCATGCTCATTGTCCTCCGGGAAAATGGACGTCATGCCGACATTGCAATTATCTGGAACGATACTGAAATCAAACCTTATGACGTTACTGAAAAAGCCATAAAAGAGGTTATTGCAAGAGTGTCAGGGCTTAAATATTAACTTTGTGAAAATTGCATACATGAGAATCAAAAACAAAAAAAGGTTACTGATTATACCGGCAATAGCCGTGGCGGCTCTGCTTACACTTGGATTTCTGATGGGAGGACAGGAGAACAAGGACTTCAGACTCACTAAAAACCTTGACATATATATCTCCCTTTTCAGGGAACTCAATGCTTTTTATGTCGATGAAATAGACCCCGAAAAGCTTGTACACAAAAGTATAAACAGCATGCTCGCAACCCTCGATCCCTATACTGTATTCTACCCTGAGGACGAGACCGGGGATCTGGATTTCATGACAACAGGAAGGTATGGCGGATTCGGATCACTGATCAGAAAGTCAGGCGATTATATTGTGGTCACAAATGTATACAGGGGATTCCCCGCCGACAAGAGCGGGATAAGGCCGGGAGACCTGATGATCAGCATTGACGGCAAATCGCTGAAAGGCGTCACTTCCGACAAAGCTTCGGATATGCTCAAGGGAGAACCCGGTACCGAGGCTGAGATAGTCATCAGACGCAATGGCGTGGAGATGACAAAAAAACTTAAAAGGGAGAGAATCGCAATCTCCGCGGTACCATATTACGGCATGGTGGACGAAAATACAGGTTACATCCGCTTCACGAATTTTACCCAGAACTGCATCGCAGAGGTAAGGGACGCACTGACAGACCTGAAGGACAATCAGGGAGCGCAGGACCTGATCCTCGACCTGAGAAGCAATCCCGGAGGCCTTGTAAATGAGGCTGTTGAGATTGTCAATCTCTTCGTCAGATCCGGGCAGGAGGTTGTAAGCACGAAGGGGAGAGCAAAACAGTATGACGCCGTTTTCCGCACAACCAAAAATCCCGTGGCACCCGATATGCCACTTGTAGTGCTGATCAACAGGGGCTCAGCCTCTGCATCGGAGATAGTGGCAGGAGCCATTCAGGATCTGGACCGAGGTATCATCGTTGGCGAACGTTCGTATGGAAAGGGCCTGGTACAGGTAGCCAGACCACTCAGCTACAAGGCTCAGGTCAAGATGACAACCGCCAAATACTATATCCCGAGCGGAAGGTGCATTCAGGCAGTAGACTTCTCCAATCCCAATGAAGACGGAAGCGTGGGGCTCATCCCGGATTCACTTATCAAAACCTTCAGGACCAGCAGCGGAAGGCCTGTAAAGGATGGCGGAGGAATAATCCCTGATATATCCGTGCCATCTGACATGCTCAACAGGTTCACAAGTGAACTTTATGTGCAAAACATGGTGTTTGACTTTGCAACCAGCTATTACTGGTCACATCCTCAGCCTTCGACACTTGACAGTCTCATTGTTACAGACGAAGAACTGGAGCAGTTCAAAACATTCCTCTCCGAAAGAAAATTCACATATAAAACCGACTCTGAAACACTGCTTGACGAGCTTGTTTCGGTGGCAGGGGAAGAGGGTCTGTATGAAGAGAACAGGGCTGCTATGGATGAGCTCAGGAGTGGTCTGAGCCATACCCTGGACAGGGAGATGACTCAGAACAGGCGTGATGTGAAGGAAATCCTCGAGTCAGAGCTTGCAGGAAGATATTTCTATGACTGGGGAATGGTAAAATATTCTGTCAGCCGGGACACCCAGGTCAGGGAAGCAATCAGTATTGCAGGCGACAAAGCCCGTTATGCCTCGCTGCTCAGGGCTCCCGCTGTGAATTAAACACCGGCGGCAGTTTTCAGAAGAGTTCCTTCTTCCAGATTGGCAGCTTCTCCTTGACCATTTCAAGGGTGTGGCGGCAGGCGCGCGAAGCCTGATCACGGTGCCCGGAGGTGACCATGATGAACAACGACGCCTCACCGGCTTTGACAACTCCCATTGAGTGGACTATGAGTACCGACCTGACATCGCTGAAAGCGTTCCTGACTGTTTTTACTATCTCATCAGCCTCCCTCCCTGCCATCTCCTCGTAGGCTGAATACTCTATCGCGGAAACCCGCCTGCCCTCAATCTCATCAGCGCGAACCTTTCCGATGAATATTGAGACCGCACCTGCGCCGGAATCATCATTGCCCAGCGTCATTAGTTCGGAAATAAGAAGAGGTGTGATTGGCCCCCCGACCAGATACCTGTTTTTCATTGTCAGACGTGTATGATTCAGCCCCCCTGGAAAGGAGGCAGAATTGCAATAATATCATTTTTTTTCAATGCCGATTCCTCTTTCAGCATTGTTTTGTTCAGGGCCATTCTGAACGGAATTCCTGCCATGGCGGGATATTTCTCAACCAATTGCCTGCGTAGCGCTGCCGTATCTTCCGCGGTGAACAGCTCTTCCCTCCTGCCCGCCGCCACCTCTGCTTTTCCGAAAAAGAGAACCCTGACCACCGTTTCCATCGTCAGTGAGCCTCCAGCCAGTTGTAACCTGTTCCCGTGTCGACCTCAAGGGGCACGCTCAGCTGAGCGGCTCCCTTCATCTCCTCCTTTACAATCACTGCAACTTTATCAACATGAGCAGTGTCAACCTCAAAAATCAGTTCGTCATGCACCTGCAGGATCATCTTCGCCTCCGGCATTTCCTTCCCGAGTCTCGAGGCGATCCTCACCATGGCGATCTTGATTATGTCTGCCGCGCTTCCCTGCAAGGGTGCGTTAATGGCGTTTCGTTCGGCGTTGCCCCTGACCACCTGGTTCCTCGAATGAATGTCAGGCAGATAACGCCGGCGGCCGAACATCGTTGTCACGTAACCGAGCTCCCTTGCCCTGCGTATGCTCTCATCCATGTATGCCTTCACGCCAGGGTATGAGTTGAAGTAACCGTCAATAAGCTCCTTCGCCTCCTTGCGCCCGATAGTAAGACGCTCGGAAAGGCCGAAGGCTGAAATACCGTAAATGATTCCGAAGTTGGCGGTTTTTGCTTTTGCGCGCATCTCACGAGTTACCCCGGCAACAGGCACCCCGAATATCTTCGAGGCGGTGGCCGAGTGAATATCCTGCCCGGAAAGGAAATCAGAGATCATTGCGCTGTCACCGCTGAGGTGAGCCATGAGCCTGAGTTCAATCTGCGAGTAATCAGCACTCAGGAAGATTTTCCCCGGTGCCGGGATGAATGCCTTGCGTATCTCACGCCCCTCGGCATCACGGACCGGGATGTTCTGCAGGTTGGGATTTGTGGAACTGAGCCTGCCGGTGGAAGCAACAGCCTGGTTGTATGTTGTATGTATCCTGCCCGTGTTGCGGTCTATGAGCAGGGGAAGCGCCTCCACATATGTTGAGAGCAGCTTCTTCAATCCCCTGTATTCGAGCACCTTGCCAATGACTGGGTGTTTTGTTGTGAGCCGTTGAAGCACCTCCTCGTCAGTGCGGTATTGCCTGGTCTTTGTCAGCCGTGCTTTGTCGTCAAGACGCAGTCTGAGAAAAAGTATGTCGCCCAGCTGTTTCGGCGAGGAAATATTGAACTCCTGCCCGGCAAGAGAGTAGATCTCCTGCTCGAGCCTGATGATTGACTCCCTGAGGGTGACGGCAAAACTGTTTAGCGCGCTCTCATCAATAAAGACCCCTTCTCGTTCCATCGCGGCAAGTACCCTGATGAGGGGCATTTCGATTTTTTCTGCAAGGGTGTCAAGTTTCTCTTTCCTGAGCATGGGCTCGAAGAGCTTCATCAACTGCCAGGTCACGTCGGCATCCTCAACGGCATACTCCTTAACCTTCTCTTTCTCAACATCCCGCATTGTCCGCTGCCTGGGTCCGCGTTCACCGATGAGCTCCTCGATGCGGACAGGTTCATATCCCAGGTACTGTGATGCGAGAAGGTCCATGTTGTGGCGCATGTCAGGTTCAAGCAGGTAATGGGCAAGCATGGTGTCAAAGAGCGGACCCCTGATGCTGATGCCGTAACCCGCAAGTACCTGGATGTCAAATTTCAGGTTCTGCCCGGTTTTTCTTATCTTCTCGTTTTCAAAGACCGGCCTGAGCGGCTCCAGCAGCTTCAGCGCCTCATCCCTGGCAGGCGGCAGCCAGAGCATTGTGCCGGAACCCTTATCCCATGAAAAGGCTATGGAAACGAGTTGTGCATTCAGGGAATCAAGAGAGTTGGTCTCGGTATCAAAACAGAAATCCGTGAGCGCCGAAAGGGCAGACGCCAGCTTGCGGACCTCCTCCTCCGATTCAATAAGGGTGTAATTATGGGTTGTTTTGCTGATGTCTGCTCTCCCGGCATTGCCTTCGGCTGCTGTTTCGCCGAAGAGAGTGCCCTGAAAATCACCTGAGGCCTGTTGTGCCGAAGAGGGCGTTACGACTGCAGAAGGTCCGGGGGTGGAAGAAAGCCCGGCTACCGGTCTTTCGTCGGTAACGGCTTGTTTTTCAACGGCTGTCCCGGGCCCGGCCTGACGGCCTCCTGAGGCAGGAAGGCGTGAAGCCATTGTCCTGAACTCGAGCTCCTCGTAAATCCTGCGTAATGCATCCGTATCAGCATCGCTGCGGTGCAGGTCCGCATGCCTGAACTCCACCGGCACGTTCTGCTCTATTGTTGCAAGTCGTTTCGAGAGCAGTATCTGCTCCCTGTTCTGTTCGATAATATCCTTCTGACGCCCTGAGAGCACCGATGTGTCGCTGAGCAGGCTCTCTATGCTTCCGTGCTCCCCGATGAGCTTACAGGCCGTTTTAGGGCCTATCCCGGGGGCTCCCGGAATGTTGTCGGATGTATCTCCCATCAGCCCGAGCAGGTCAGTGATGTGAGCAGGGGGTACTCCATACTCCCTGACAATCTCTTTGGTTCCCCAGATCTCAGCCTCGCCACCTGAGCGTCCAGGCCTGAACATCACCACGCTGTCCGTCACCAGCTGTGCAAAATCCTTGTCGGGGGTCATCATATAGGCCGTGTAGCCCTCCTCCGAAGCCTTGCGGGCAAGTGTTCCGATCACATCGTCAGCCTCAAACCCCGGCACCTCGATGACGGGAATGCGGTAGGCGTCAAGCAGCTTTTTTATCCATGGAACGGCGATTTTTATGTCCTCCGGCGTGGCATCACGATTGGCCTTGTACGCCGGATAAATCTCATTCCTGAAGGTTGGCCCCGGGGGATCAAAAACAACTGCTATGTGAGAAGGTTTCTGTTTGGCCAGGAGATCCTCGAGGGTGAGGAGAAATCCGAATACGGCCGAGGTGTTCATCCCCTTTGAGGTCACCCTGGGATTCTTGATGAAGGCATAGTACGATCTGAAGATCAATGCGTAGGCATCGAGCAGAAAGAGTCTCTTATCAAAGTCGGGGGCAGTCACCTGTTGTCGGATGCATGCCACTCTGCATAGGCGGTGGCTGTTTCATATAACTTCACGCTGTGCAGGAAGGTGCCTGCAGGTGTCCTTCCCGAAAGAGTGACAGCTATGTCAGTCACAAGGTTCTCGCAGGTAGGCTGATAATCAGAGACTATGACGTTGCCGAAATGCTGCCGGTAACTCTCCACGGTAGCTGCAGGTGCCTGGCCGGAAACCATCAGTGCATGATCAAACCTGTCAACAACGCTTTCACGTACAATCTTTTTAAGATCCCCGAAATCCATAACCATCCCGTTGCGGTTACTCTCGGGATCATTCACCGGCACCCCGGCAACAGTCACATAAAGGATGTACGAGTGGCCGTGCACGTTACGGCACGGGCCGTCATAGTTCCACAGAGCGTGGGCCATCTCAAAACGAAATTCCTTTGTTACCCGGATTACAGCCATTGGTGCAAGTATTTGGTATCCGCAAAAATAAACTATTTAAAACGATTTTTGTTTGCACGGATATTTCCGGATGATATTTGCACGTTTAAATGTCATACATAGCAATTAAACCTTATCTTTGCGCCCAATACATTAATAACCAAATGAATAATAACGAGTTGTTGACTATCCCGTTCCTTGCCGGAGAAAGCTTCAGAAAGTACGGTGGAAACAAGGCAATGGGTTTTGTGGGGGAGGATGTAATAACCTATAACCAGCTTGAAGGCCGTATCCGGTCAATAATGAGGCTGCTTGAAGATTATTCGGTAAAACCCGGCGACAAGGTTGCCATACTCAGCACAAGCATGCCCAACTGGGGCGCCAGCTACTTTGCAATAACCTTCATGGGGGCTGTTGCCGTACCCATATTACCGGACTTCACCCCGGGGGAGATTGCAAACGTCCTGGACCACTCCGGAGCAAAGACTCTCTTCATCTCCGGCAACCTGAGTCACAGGTTCGGAGAGAATGCTTCAGCAACTCTGGAGACCGTGATATCGATCGACGACTTCAGTGTCATTTCCGGATCAAACGGAAAGAGCTACAGAGAAGGGCGCGTGCCAGTCACGAATTACAATGTTGCCGAAGAGGACCTTGCTGTAATCATTTACACATCGGGCACCACAGGCAAGTCAAAGGGGGTGATGCTCACACACAAAAACCTCTGCTTCACTGCAAAACAGGTCAGGACAATACAGTATGTGGTTGAGAGTGATGTTTTCCTCTCCATCCTGCCTCTCTCCCATTCGTATGAGCAGACCCTGGGACTGATTCTTCCCGTATTCAACGGTGCAACGGTATGGTATCTCCGCAAGGCTCCGACACCTTCGGTTCTTCTGCCTGCGCTTGAGCTGGTAAAACCCACCACGATGCTTACCGTGCCGCTGATAATGGAAAAGATATATTTCAGCAAGATTGTTCCGACATTCAGCAAAAACAAGATAGTTTCCTTCCTGTATCACAAAACCCCTGTCAGAAAGCTGCTTAACAAAATTGCGGGCAAGAAGATCTATAAGACCTTCGGAGGAAGACTCCGGTTCTTTGGCATTGGCGGTGCCAAACTGAATCCCACCGTAGAACAGTTCCTGCTTGATGCAAAATTCCCCTATGCAATCGGCTACGGCCTGACGGAGACGTCGCCCCTGCTTGCCGGAACGAAAGTTGGCACCTGCCGGCTTGGCTCCACCGGACCCGCAATGGAGGGGGTGATTCTCAAAATACACAATCCCGATCCCGTAACCGGCGAGGGTGAGGTATGGGCCCGTGGCGATAACGTCATGAAGGGTTACTATAAAGAGCCGGCCATGACTGCAGATGTGATAACACCCGACGGCTGGTTCAGGACCGGAGATCTTGGTGTGATTGACAGCAACAACTTCCTGAGTCTCAAGGGAAGGCTTAAGAATATGATTGTCGGTTCGAGCGGCGAAAACATATATCCTGAAGAGATTGAATCGGTCATCAACGACTTCAGTCATGTTATTGAGTCCCTCGTCGTTCAGCAAAAGGGCAAGCTTGTAGCAATGGTTCACCTTAACATCGAGGAACTGCAGGCAAAATATACCCAGATGAAGAAAGATTTCTCCGACCAGGCTGAACTGATAATCAATGAGTACCTGGATGAGCTCCAGAGATATGTCAATTCAAAGGTCAACAGGTACAGCCAGGTGCAGCTTGTGGTCTACCAGCCGGAGCCGTTCCAGAAGACTGCTACCCTGAAAATCAAGAGATTCCTTTATTACTGATTATTTCCCGGACCGGGGAAGCTGAACATGGATACACCCCCGGCATAAAGCATCAGAACGAATTCACCATTCGCTGAAAGATGAGGTGATTGCCGTTTTTTTGCTATTTTGCGGCCAAATTGCATCCTGATGTCAAAACGGACAAAAGCCCTGCTTCTGATTTT
>CAZHAI010000049.1:0-10543 GCA_964530645.1 uncultured Rikenella sp.
ATATAACGTCAGCCAGAAGGCGGTGACCTCCATGGAGGAGGCTTTCCGCTATGCAGAACAGAAGCTTGGTGTGGGCATGGTTACCGCAGTTGAATACAATCAGTCGAAGACCCAGCTCCTCAACGCGCAGAGCGAAATGGCCCAGGCTAAATACGAGTATGTCTTCAAGACAAAAGTCCTCGATTTTTACAAAGGGATACCCCTTACACTCGAACACATTACAATCCTTGCCAAATAATACCAGTAAACCATCAACCAATGAAAGACAATAAGATTCTTAAGATCCTCCTTCCTGCCGTCATTCTCCTCATTATCTTCGCCGTCATTGGCAAGAAAGCCGGCTGGTTCGGCAAAGAGGCAACAGTCAAGGTAGCCACCGAAAAGGCGGCTGTCAACCCGATCATCGAGGCGGTCACTGCAAACGGCAAGATCCAGCCGGAGACCGAGGTGAAGATCAGTCCCGACGTATCCGGTGAGATCGTTGAACTGCCTGTAAAGGAGGGAGATTTCGTGCAGAAAGGCACCCTGCTCTTTAAGATAAAACCGGAGATTTATGTTTCATCGCGTGACCGTGCAGCCGCCACTCTCAACTCCACAAAGGCTCGCCTTGCTCAGGTTGAGGCGCAGCTTATACAGGCTGAACTGGCTTACAACAGAAGCAAGAAACTGTTCGAGGAGAATACTATTTCAAAGGCCGACTTCGAGCAGGCTGAGTCACAGTACAAGATTGCCAAAGCCGAGAAGCAGAGCGCGGAATATTCCGTGAAGAGCTCCGAGGCATCCCTCAAGGAGGCGAATGAGAACCTTGTGAAGACCACAATCTATTCTCCAATGACCGGTACAATCTCGAGCCTTCTTGTTGAGCTTGGCGAAAGAGTCATCGGCGCAAATATGATGACTGGTACCGAAGTGCTTCGCGTTGCCGACCTGAACCGTATGGAGGTAATGGTGGATGTCAATGAGAATGACATTATCAGGGTGAAGCTGGGTGACACGGCAATTGTTGAGGTGGATGCCTACCTCGACCGTGATTTCAAGGGAATAGTAACAGAAATAGCCAATTCGGCAAACACCCTCGGCACCACCTCTGACCAGGTGACCAACTTTAAGGTGAGGATACTCATTCTTAAAGAGTCCTATGCTGACCTGATTACCGAAAAGAGCCCAAGTCCCTTCAGACCGGGCATGTCCGCCTCGGTGGATGTTTACACCAGCAGCAAGTCCAATGTGCTGACCGTGCCCATCCAGGCCGTCACAACACGAACAGATACAGTGAACACCGATCCTGAAGCCAAGGACCTGATACGCACCCTTGTCTTTGTCTCCGACGGCACCTATGCCCTTGCCCGTGATGTGAAGACCGGTATCCAGGACAATGTGAACATCGAGATCCTTGAAGGCCTCAAGGAGGGAGAAGAAGTTATAGTACAGCCTTTCACGGCGATCTCCAAAAAGCTCGCTGACTCAACCCTGATAGAGGTTGTTGACAAAGACGCTCTCTTCAGCGCCGAGAAGAAAAAGAAGTAGGGAACAAAACTGACCAGCACGCCCGATGATCCTCTGCATTGAGACAGCCACCGGTATTTGTTCGGCTGCGCTGTGCGATGAGACGAAAGTGGCCGGGGTGGCGGAAGCCCCTTCAGGCATGACACATGCCGCTTCGCTCACCGTCATAATAGGGCGTCTCCTTGAAGAGCATCGTATCAGACCGGCTGATCTCGAAGCAGTTGCCGTAAGCAAAGGTCCCGGGTCATACACGGGTCTGCGAATCGGCGTCTCGACAGCAAAGGGTATCGCCTACGGCGCAGGAATACCGCTTATCGGCATCAATACCCTTGCCGCAATGTGCAGCGGTTATATAACCATGCACCCGGAAGAACTGACGGCCGGAACTCTCCTGTGCCCGATGATCGACGCCCGACGGATGGAGGTCTATAACGCCCTCTTCCATCCCGACGGAACCACAGTAAGAGAGACCTCGGCCGACATCATTGACAAAACCTCATTCACTGACATCCCCGATGAAAACAGAATAATTTTCTTCGGGAATGGCTCCGAAAAATGCAGACAGACAATCACCCGCCAGAATGCCCTCTTTGTTGAGGGCTTCCTCCTCTCGGCATCATATTTGCATCTCCCTGCAGTAAATGCTCTGAGGAATAAGCAATTTGAGGATGTGGCATATTTTGAACCCTATTATCTCAAGGAGTTCATCGCCACAATCCCCGGAAAGCTTCTTCCCTGAAAAAGCTGAACGATTCATGAGAAAAACGATAGTTACGGTTCTGATCATCATTACTGCGGGTCTTCAGTGGCTCGGGGCGCAGGGACAGCCATACCTCCCAGGCGAGAAGGTCACCTACCAGATAAGATATGGTATTGTCGGCAGCGGCATAGCCACACTTGAGATCAAGGATGGGATGTACAAGGGTGAAAAGATCTGGCATGCCGTCGCTACGGGACAGACAACAGGCTTTGCCGATGCCCTTTACAAGGTGAGGGATGCATATGAGAGCTATATCGACCCGGCAACCGACCTGCCCGTTTTTTCAATAAGAAACATCCAGGAGGGAAAGTACCGCAAGTACAATGAGGTTACCTTCGACCACAGGTCCAGAAGTGACTCCACCCTCCTTTTCAGCGATCTCACAGGCAATCATTCAGGGCCGAAAGGTCTGCTTGACATCCTCTCATGCTTCTACTGGTTCAGAAAATATTACCTCGCCGGTGACCAGGAACTTGTCCCCGGAGAGACCTACAGGATGATGACCTGGTTTGCTGACGAACTATACCCTATCATCCTGAGATACAAGGGCAAGGAAGTAATTAAGATTAAGGGCAGCCGGATCGAATGCCACCGTTTCCACCCTGTCACAGAGGTGGGAAGGGTCTTCAAAACAGAGGAGGATATGGCCATGTGGTTTACTGCCGATGAAAATTTTTTACCGGTTAAAATCCGATTTGATATCTTTGTGGGGTCATTTCATGTGGATATGACAAGTTATGAAGGGCTTATAGCGCCCATCAGTTTTATGGATTAAACGAAACAGAATTACAGAATTTTTTATGGCTACAACGGCAGATTTCAGGAACGGAATGGTTATAGAATACAACAATGACCTTTATACAATCGTGCAGTTCCAGCATGTTAAACCGGGAAAGGGACCGGCTTTCGTGCGCACAAGGTTAAAAAACGTTACAACCGGAAAGGTCCTCGAGAATACATTCAACTCCGGGGTGAAGGTTAATGTGGCGCGCGTTGAACGCAGGCCCCATCAGTACCTTTATAACGACGACATGGGCTACCACCTGATGCACGTCGAGACATTCGAACAGATCTCTGTACCCGAGTCGATGCTTGAGAACAGTGACCTCCTCAAGGAGGGCGATATCGTTGAGGTTGTCGTCCACGCTGACACTGAGAATGTGCTGCTGGTCGATCTTCCGGTCAACGTTGTGATGGAGGTAACCTATTCTGAACCAGGCCTTCGCGGTGACACTGCAACAAACACCCTTAAGCCTGCGACAATAGAGTCCGGATCAACGATCATGGTGCCTCTCTTCGTCAATGCAGGTGACAAGATCCGCATAGATACGCGAGACCGCTCATACATAGAACGGGTAAAAGGCTGACATGGTAACGAGAGAGGGCCGGCTTCCCACGGACAGGCTGAAGATGTCGAAGTTCAAACTCGACGCCCTGCTCGACATTACCCTCTCAATCAACGCCAACCTTCCCACTCCTGAGCTGGTAAGGAAATATGAATCGATCCTCAGCGACGAGCTGGGGATCGGCAAGATCCTGCTTTTCAAGTATGGAGAACAGTGGGAACCACTGCTCAATTCGGGCTTCCCGGAATCATTGAGTCACTCAATCAATGTTGAAAAGGATCTGCTCCGTTTCAGGGAGATCCAGACCGAAGTGGTGCAGAAACAATTCAGGTCGGTTGATTTCATCATTCCCGTGCTACACAACAACGAACCCTCGGCCTATGTGCTGATCGGCGATATCGACGAGGAAGGTGAAGGGATGAGCCCCCTTATAAAACACCTTCATTTCATACAGACAATTTCCGGCATCATCGTCGTTGCAATCGAGAACCAGCGTCTGTTCAGGGAGAGCCTTAAGCAGGAAGCGCTTCGCAGGGAGCTCGAGCTTGCCGCCCGCATGCAGATGATGCTCATCCCTGACAACACAAGGCTCCCGTCAGGCGACACAATCAGGGCACGGGGCTTCTATTACCCTCACTACGAGGTCGGGGGCGATTACTACGACTTCATGCCGCTCTCGGAGAATGTTGTCGGTTTCTGTATTGCCGACGTCTCCGGCAAGGGGATGTCTGCAGCGCTCCTTATGTCAAACTTCCAGGCCAGCCTGCGAGCCCTCTTTACAGCTGAGGCCAACCTCGGCGACCTGATCAGGAAGCTGAATGACCTGGTTGTGTCAAATTCGGCCGGTGAGAGATTCATAACACTCTTCATAGCACGGTATGATCTGAAGACCCGCGTGCTCGAATATGTCAATGCTGCACACAACCCTCCGGTTATAATAAATACAATTACCGGCCAGGCGTCAGTACTCAGGCAGTCATGCGTGGGCGTCGGGATGCTCGACGAGATGCCGTGGGTAAGAACGGACCATCTTACGCTGAAAGGCTCCACGAAAATCATTTGTTACACTGACGGACTGTCAGAGTTGAAAGATGACAGCGGCAAAGACCTGGGCATATCGCCTGTTGTAAAGCATTTCCCGAATGATATGCCGCTGACGGAAAACATTAATGCGCTTATACGTGACATTGACATCAGCAACGGCAACCCGCGGCTGTTTGATGATGTCTCCATACTGGCTATCGAGATTCCGTAAGTCCCTTCCCCTTCTGAACCAGGTCCATTGCGACTATAATCGCAATGAAGCCCCACCACAGAGCTGCGATCTTGTCGCTGTCGAGAAAACTGTTCATAACACCGTGAACGGCATAGGTTACCAGCCCCGTCAGAATGGCCAGGGAAAAGTAACCCGCCGCTCCCCTCTTCTCACGGTACCAGACTCTTATGCCAGTTATGACAGCGTAGATTGTCATTGCAAGGAACAACAGCGCCCCGGGCCATCCTGATTCGCTGAGAGCCCCGAGGTACTCGCTGTGGGCATTCCCTGCATCGCCAAAGTCGGTGCTTATGATTGTCCTCTCCGACGCTTTCTGAAACGGTGCATATTTGAACTGGTAAGTGCCCGGTCCCCACCCGGCATGAGGTTTCTCAGCGAACATCCTCAGCGCGCACTTCCAGCGGTTGATTCGTTCAAGGTTAGACTGGTCGGTGGAGATGTTGGCCGAGGAGCGAAGGTGCTGTTCAAGATCAGCCGAGGAGTCTTCAGTTGTGCTGTCCATCCTCTGCCAGATAAGGTTTGCAGAGAGTGCGATTATAATTGTGAAGAGCGCCGCCGACACTGTGAGCAACCTGAGGGGCATCCTGATCCAGAGTATCAGGGCAACCGCCGTGGCGGCAATAAGGCTCACCCAGGCGGCACGACTGTATGAGAGGATGAACCCGGCAGCAAAAAGCAGAACCAGGAAGGCCAGCATCCCCTTGCGGGCGGCGGAGCCCCTGCCGGAAAGCATCACCGACAGCGGAGGAAGAAGAAAGGCCATTGAGGCGCCGAAGGATGTGTGGTCCCTGAAGAAGGGATAGCATGCTGAGTGGGCAAACTGCTGATTCAGAAGCCCTGCCCCCTGTACCCTTACAATAAAGTAGACAACCACTATCGACAGTCCGGCAGCATATGCAAGGATATATCGCTCCCTGAACCTTTCAGAGTAAGCCAGCCGGGCTGCCACCAGGTAAAAGCCTGCCGTGAACCACAGCCGGTAGGCAAGAGTCTTGAGAGAGACGCCCGGCATTGTAGATGTAAGAGCCGTGACAAGAGTCCAGAGAAGGTAGAGGCCAATCAAAACGGTCATCGGATGTTTCAGCAACTCCCGGGGGAATCCTTGCGTGACAATCAGCCGGAACAGTGTTATCAGCAGCAGCAGGGCCATAATTGGCTCTGTGGGCACGGAGAGATCTGTGCCGGTGCCCCCTGTGATGTAGCTGAGCTGCAGTGAGAGGGGAGCAAGGAAGACCGTCAGTAAAAGCAGGTGTTCAACGGAGAGCAGCGCCAGCAGCAAAACTGCCAGAACCACCGGTATAATCAATATAAGCAGTTCACTGCCTGTCATCTGTACGGTGCAGCTTCACTCCCTCGACAACGAAAAGGATCAGAGTCAGCAGCAGGAGCACAGAGAGTGTCGTTACTGCGACAATGACAGTGCGGCGCGGAAAGGCCTTCTTTTCTGCCACCACTGCCCTGTCGACAATGTGCGTATAAGGCATGGTCTGGCTGCTGAGAGCGAGGGCCTCGAGATATCTTCCCCGTATAAGACCCAGATAATCATTCTCAGTCTCGAGGGTGGAATAATTCCTGAGAGAAGCAGCACCCGAGAGGCTCAGGAGGCTGTCCTCGTACTGACGCACGATATGTTCCTGAATGGCGTAGCTGCGGCTTATCTCGTCAATAATTACTGCGGCAGCATTGCGCTGAAGGTTATTGAAGATCGTATCGGCCCTTGAGGCCATGTCATTTGCCATGGCGCAGGCAATTTCGCGGTCACGGTCACGGACCCGTATCTCCACGGACCCGTAGGAGGTCCTTGTACAGCGAAGATACTTGTCCATCTTCTGATCAATCAGCGTGTTCGGGTATTTTTCACCCGGCTTGATATTGTAATGGCCGGCAAGGTCATAGGTTTCCCTGAGGTAATCCCTGACCTGCTCGCTGTTTATGACCTGCATTAGCTTCTCGGTGGCGTCATCGTCGCCGAAGAGCGACGTACTGGAGGCGACTTCGCCAAGCAGGGAGCCGGCCTCTGAGATGTTCGATGACGGGTAAAGGATCACTGTTGACTCATACAACGGCTTGATCATCAGTGAGATTCCGGCAGAGAGTATCGCTGCTGCAAAACCGGCAATCATTAACTTCCTGAAGTGCCTGATGAAAAAGTTTATAAGATCAAATGAGTCGGTCCTGAATTCAGCTCTTATTTCATTTTTCATCGTTGCCTGATTTTAGATGATCTATATTTAAAGATCCGGCTGTGTATTTTCTGTAACCCTGATGAGGAAATAGTTCTTTTTCCCCTTCTGCACAAGAAGATATTTGTTGTTTAGCAGGTGCGAGGTGTTAATCATCATCTCGGCGTTCTCCGCCTTTTCCTTATTGAGGCTGATGCCCCCGCCCTGTATCAGGCGTCTGAATTCACCCTTTGATTCTGCTATGTTCGTGTGGACCGCGCAGAGATCGGAGATTGTCACTCCCTCCCCCACCAGGCCTGCGGAGACGTCATACATCGGTACACCCTCGAAGACAGCCAGGAAGGTGCTTTCGTCCATGCGCCTGAGCTGTTCTGTTGTCCCTTTTCCGAAGAGTATCTGGGAAGCCTCCACCGCTGCCTCGTAATCTTCTCTGGAGTGGGCCATCACTGTCACCTCCTCGGCAAGGCGTTTCTGCAGCAGGCGCAGGTGCGGCTCAGCCTGCTGTGCACTGACGAGGCTGTCGATTTCGCTCTGCGGGAGCATCGTAAAGATCTTTATGAATTTCTCAGCATCGGCGTCAGCCACGTTCAGCCAGAACTGGTAGAACTGGTATGGCGTGGTCCTTGCCGGGTCAAGCCACACATTGCCAGTTTCGGTTTTTCCGAACTTCTGGCCATCGCTCTTGGTGATGAGCGGGCATGTCATCGCGTAGGCCTCGCCACCGGCCTTGCGCCTGATGAGTTCGGTGCCGGTGACGATGTTGCCCCACTGGTCTGATCCACCCATCTGCAGCTGACAGCCGTGGTTGGTGAAGAGGAAGAGATAGTCGGTGCCCTGCACCAGCTGGTATGAGAACTCGGTGAATGACATCCCCTGACCGGTCTCGGAGTCAAGCCTCTTCTTCACAGAGTCCTTGGCCATCATGTAGTTGACTGTGATATGCTTGCCGATATCCCTGATGAAACCGAGGAAGGAGTACTCCTTCATCCAGTCGTAGTTATTGACCATCACGGCACTGTTGGGTGCGGTGGAATTGAAGTCAAGGAATTTTTCGAACTGCTTCTTCAGGCACTCCTGGTTATGGCGAAGGGTCTCCTCATCAAGCAGGTTGCGCTCCTCCGACTTGCCAGAGGGGTCCCCTATCATACCGGTGGCACCGCCAATAAGCACGATTGGGGTATGCCCTGCATCCTGAAAGTGCTTAAGCATCATGACACCCACCAGGTGGCCAATATGGAGCGAGTCGGCCGTCGGGTCAAAACCCACGTAAGCAGAGGTCTTCCCCCTGAGCAGAAACTCCTCTGTCCCGGGCATTATATCATGGATCATCCCTCTCCACCTCAGCTCTTCAACAAAGTTCATCATCAGCATCTTGAATTTAGGTGTCGCAAAGATATCAAAACCGCTCAGATGGTCACCCCGGGCGATTGCTTTTTGTGGCGGTTGAAGCTGTCAATCAGATCGCCTCCCTCGACCAACGGGAATATTGCCGGAACGAGGTCAGCGATGGGGTTATAGAAAAATGAGTTGTTGACTGTGGCTGAGGGGAGGAAGTGTTTCTTCTCGTCTATAGTATTCAGAAAGACGAAGATGACACTGAGTATCAGTGCGATCTTAAGCACTCCGAAAATGGCTCCGAGCGTCTTGATGACGAATCCGAGGGCTATGGCCTTTAGCAGTGTGTCGAGCAGTTTGCCCAGCAGGTAGACGGCAATCATTATTGCCACGAAGGTCACTGCGAAGGATATAAGGCCTGTCCACTGGGAGGTCATGTCAAACCAGCCCTCAAGTTTCCCTGCCGTCCACCATGAAAAGTGAATTGCGCCCCAGATGCCGAGTACCAGGGCAGCCAGTTCTGCCACTTCTATTATCAGGCCGTCAATGAATCCCTGTACAAGCCCGTAAAAAAGCAGGGCAACGATTACGAAGTCAATCCAGTTCATTGTTGGTGAGTTTGAGCGGATGAAGTTAAGAAAATGAGAAGCAATCGGCAATAGCCCAGTCTGCAGTCTCCTGTCTGCAGTCAGCAGTCCCGGTCTTCGGTCGGCAGTTTGAGTCTCAGACGCAGGAGGAGACTCAACTTATGACCGGGAGAAAGGGAAAAATGAACATCCGTGAAAACGCAGGGTGAATTCGGAACCTTCAAATCGCTATATTTGATAGGCAAATCGATCCTCAACATGAATCCCATCCTGAGCATCATCCTTATGGGCATCGGCAGTATATGTGCCGCCAGCTTTTACGTCCCGATAAGAAAGGTAAAGGGCTGGTCATGGGAATCATACTGGATCGTCCAGGGACTTTTCTCATGGATACTCGTCCCGTTCCTGTTCGCATGGATCACGGTTCCTGCAGGCACCCTCGGGGCTATAATCAGCCAGGCCCCGGCCTCCTCAAAGTGGTGGGCTGTTTTTTACGGAGCACTGTGGGGTATAGGCGGACTGACCTTCGGGCTGAGCATGAGATACCTGGGAGTGGCCCTCGGGCAGTCAGTTGCACTGGGCCTCTGCGCTGCGATAGGAACCCTCATTCCACCCGTGATCAGCGGACAGGACCTCCTGGCAGACAGGTCAGGAATACTGATGCTTGCAGGCGTTTCCGTCAGTATTGCCGGCATTGCAATCATCGGTTTTGCCGCAAGCCTTAAGAACAGGAACCTGTCGGAACAGGAGCGAAGAGCTGCCGTGAAGGATTTCGCCCTGAAAAAGGGGATACTGATTGCAATCCTTTCAGGAGTCATGAGCGCATGCTTCAACTTCGGACTCACAGCCGGACAGCCTGTAAGGGAAGCTGCCGTCAGTCTCGGTGCAAACCCCCTCTTTGCCAAAAACCCGGTGATAATGTTCGTCACCCTCGGGGGATTCTTTACAAACATGGTTTATTGCCTGTTTCTGAATATCAGGAACAGAACCTACAGAGATTATTTTTCAGTGCCGTCCGGGGTGCTGTTAAGCAACATCGCCTTTTCAGCGGCAGGAGGAACACTCTGGTACATGCAGTTTTTCTTTATGGGCATGGGAGAAAGCATGCTCCCGCCATCGATGATGGCATTTGCCTGGAGCATACTGATGTCGATGAACATTGCATTCAGTAACATATGGGGAATCATCCTGAAAGAGTGGAAGGGAGCCGACAGGAAGACAGTGGTTATCCTTGTCGCCGGGATTCTCGTACTTGTACTATCGACATTTGTAATTAAATTGTAGAGGATAAATCTTTTATTGGAGATGAAAAAAGAGAAGGTCCTTCAGGCATATGATGATGCCCGCGAACAGTATGCAGCTCTAGGAGTTGATACCGACGAGGCTTTGCGCAGGCTGGACAACATCAGGATCAGCCTTCACTGCTGGCAGACCGATGATGTCGGGGGGTTCGAGACCGCTGATGCAGCCCTTTCTGGCGGCGGAATACAGGCAACCGGTAATTATCCCGGTAAAGCACGCACCGTCAGCCAGCTGAGGCAGGACATTGA